>DATCFX010000156.1:0-15850 GCA_036509275.1 Pirellulales bacterium
GAACCAGAAAATCGTGGTGGGCGTCATGGGCACCAACGGCCGCGGGACTTCGCTGGCCAAGCGATTCGCCGAAATGCCGGGCGCCGAAGTGGCCTACGTCTGCGACGTCGACCAGCGCAACGTGGCCCGGTGCGCCAGCGCCGTCGACGAAATCGCCGGCAAAGCGCCGCAGGCGATCGGCGATTTTCGCAAAATCCTGGACGACAAACACGTCGACGTGTTGGTGATCGGTGCCCCGGACCATTGGCACGGCCCGGCCACGATCCTGGGCTGCTCGGCAGGCAAGCACGTCTACGTCGAGAAGCCGGCCTGCCATAATCCGCAGGAAGGCGAGTGGATGATCGCCGCGGCCCGCAAGCACAAACGCTGCGTCCAATTGGGCACGCAGCGCCGCAGCATGCCCGCGACCCGCGAGGGGATCGAAAAACTCCAACAAGGAGCGATCGGCGACGTGCTCGAGGCCCGCTGCTGGTATTTCAATCCGCGCCCGTCGATCGGCCGCATGCAGTTGGGCACGCCGCCGGCCTGGCTGGATTACACGCTCTGGCAAGGTCCCGCTCCGGCGCGGCCGTATCGCGAGTTTCCGACGATCGCCGACAATCCGTTTCATTATCATTGGCACTGGTTCTGGCACTGGGGCACGGCCGAACTGGGCAACAACGGCGTCCACACGGTCGACATTTGCCGCTGGGGACTGGGCGTCGACTACCCGCAGCGCGTGAGTTTTGCGGGCGGCCGCTATCGCTATCAAGACGACCAGCAAACGCCCGACACCGACATCGCGTCGTTCGATTTCGGCGGCAAGCTGCTCACGTGGGAAGCCCGCAGTTGGAGCAAGCGGCGCCCCAGCGATCCGGACCATGAGATCGCCTTCTTCGGCACGGCCGGCTCCATGACGATCGGCGGCGGCGGATACAAGCTCTACGATCCCCAGGGCAAGCTGGTCAGCAGCCAGCCGGGCAATACGTCCGACGCCCCGCACGTGCAAAACTTCCTGGCCGGCATCCGCGAGGGAACGAAGCTCAACGCGGAAATCGAGGAAGGTTTTAAAAGCACGCTGCTGTGCCTGCTAGGCAATATCGCCTACCGCACGGGGCAAACGCTGTCGATCGACCCGGCCACGCACAAGATCGTGGGCAGCCCGGCCGCCATGCAACTTTGGCGGCGCGAATATCAGAGCGGCTGGGAGCCGCAGGTCTAAACTCAAAGCCGCGCTTCCTCGCTCACGCCGCCAATTGGGTGCGATCGGCGAAGCGCGGCTCGATTGCCGCGGGCCACACGTCAGGTTCGCTGTGCTACTCTCCGCAGGGCGAGAGCACGAGTTCCCAAAACTGGGTGACGCGCTCGGACATTTCGCGCCGGCGTGCCCGCTCGTCCGCACTCCAACCGGCCCGGATCATGGCAGCCCGGCGGCTGATGGCAACTTGTGTCGGGCAGCTTCGCGTCCCATCTCGGCGTTCGTTCCGGTCTCGTCGATTGGCATGAATCATTGTAAGCACCTCATCCTGTCCAGTGCGGCAACGCGATCCGAATCTCAGCTACGAATGCTGCGGGCGTCGCCTGGTTCGTCGTACAAAATTGAACTGGCAACTCGTGGGAGCCGCCAAAATGACGTTTGGCCCGTGGAGAGAGCACTTGCGATGCCAAAGCCGTGCAGGCCGGCGGAAATCGGGCGTCGAATGCGTACTAAAGTCTGGCAGCCGTTGCCTCTGGGGAATTTCGATCGAGCTGCTGGCATGCCTTCCGCTAGCCGTCCAACCGCTGCTCGACCGGCAACCAAATTGGCAGAGCGGGGACCGAAGCTGGCCCGCCGGCGTCCTGGTTTGTCAGTCAAAAACCGCACAGGAGCCGGACTTTCGTGCGATTCCCGTGTGCGGCTGGCGCCCTGGGTAGCCGATCGCGCTGCTGGCTTGCTACAATTCGACCCGCTCCAGAGTCGTCTCATTTTGAGGATGGCGTATCATGCACGATAAGCGGCAACTGTTGTCCCAAACGATCCAGCACATCGACATCACGCAGCACAACGTCGTGCCGCTGGTGCAGGCGATGCGGCAGATGGCTTTTTCGGCCCGGGATCTCGCCCGTGCCGCCGAAATTTACGACCGGATGCTGGGCGACGAAGAGTGCGGCATCATCCTCTGCCTGGCCGGTTCGCTCGTCAGCGCGGGCTTGAAGAAGGTGTTCGTCGACCTGGTCCGCAACCGGATGGTGGATGCCATCGTCAGCACCGGGGCCAATATCGTCGACCAGGATTTCTTCGAGGGGCTGGGCTTTCAGCACTACGTGGCGGAGGAGCGGTTCAAGTCGGGCATGGACGACGGCCTGCTGCGCGAACTGCACATCGACCGCATCTACGACACGCTGATCGACGAGGACGAGCTGCGCGCCTGCGACGATACGACCCGCGAGATCGCCGACGCGCTGCCGCCGCGGCCGCATTCGTCGCGCGAGTTCATTCGCGAGATGGGCGCCTATCTCGACGAGCACGCCAAGAACCGCGAGTCGATCGTGCTGGCCGCCTACGAGCAGGAAGTGCCGATCTTCTGTCCGGCGTTTTCCGATTGCTCGGCGGGCTTCGGCCTGGTGGCGCATCAGCACGCGCGCGGCGACCGCCCCAAGGTTTCGCTCGACAGCGCCAAGGACTTTTATGAGTTGACGCAATTGAAGATCAAGAGTCCGACGACCGGCATTCTGATGATCGGCGGCGGCGTGCCCAAGAACTTTACGCAGGACATCGTGGTGGCCGCCGAAATCCTGGGCTTCGATGCGCCAATGCACAAGTACGCTGTGCAGGTGACAGTGGCCGACGTGCGCGACGGGGCGCTGTCCAGCTCGACGCTGAAAGAAGCCAGCAGTTGGGGCAAGGTCGACACGGCGTTCGAGCAGATGGTGTTTTGCGAGGCCACGTTGGCCGTGCCCTTGATCGCCGGCTACGCCTATCACCGCGGCGCCTGGCAGCAGCGGCCGGCGCGGCGCTGGACCGGACTGCTAGATGCCGTCCAGCCGGTGAGTTAAACGCCCTGTTACAGCGCGCGGCGGATGCGGCGCGGGGGACGGCCGCCGCGACCCAGCAGCTGCGGCGTGGATTTCTTGGGCGGCTCGTTTTCCGCGGCGGGTTCGTCGCCCTGCTCGCCGGGCGCCGGCCTGGCCACGCCGTCGGGGTGCGATTGAGGGCGCTTGGAAAAGGCCTCGAAACCTTCGATTTCGTCGCGCTTGAGCAAACGCTCGATGCGCATTTCGATCCGCGTCAATTCAGGGCCTTCCTCGGGCGTGATAAAGGTGTAGGCCACGCCTTCCCGGCCCATCCGGCCGGTGCGGCCGACGCGGTGGACATAGTCGTCGGCAAAGGCCGGCACGTCGTAGTTGACGATGTGCGAGATATTCGTCACGTCGATGCCCCGGCCGACGACGTCGGTCGCCACCAGGAAGCGGACGTTCCCCTCGCGAAAGGCGGCCATCACCCGGTCGCGGACGTTCTGCTGCAAGTCGCCGTGAATGCAGTCGACGCCCTGGAACTTCTTTTTCAAGTGCTGAAACACCCGCTCGGTGCCGCGCTTGGTGCGGCAAAAGATGATCGACTGCCGCGGATCTTCGCGCTTCATCAGCTTGGCCAGCAGTTCGAACTTTTTGGTCGGATCGACGGTGAAATAGAACTGCTCGATGGTCTCGACGGCCACCTCGCCGGAGGAAAAATTGAGCGTCTCCGGATCGCGCATGTAGCGCTTCGACAGCCGCTCGACCGGCGGCGGCACCGTGGCGCTCAACAGCAGCGTTTGCCGCGAACTGGGGCAGCGACGCAGAATCTTTTCGATGTCGGGCCGGAAGCCGATGTCCAACATGCGGTCGGCCTCGTCGAGCACCACGATTTTCAGCTCGCCTAGCGCGATCGTGTTGCGGCTCAGGTGATCCAGCAGCCGCCCCGGTGTGCCGACCACCACGTCGACGCCGCGCTTCAGCTTTTCGATCTGGCTGCGGATTGGCTTGCCGCCGTAAATGGCCACGGCGTGCAGCTTGCGCCCATGCGCCAGTTTGACCAATTCCTCGCGAACCTGTACGGCCAGCTCACGCGTTGGCACCAGGATCAGCGCCTGGGGGTCGCGATGGTTGCCAATGCTGATCGTTTCCAGAATGGGGATGACGAAGGCCGCCGTCTTGCCGGTGCCCGTGCGGGCCTGCCCGAGCACGTCGACGCCGGCCATCGCGCGGGGGATTAATCCCGATTGAATGGGCGTGGGCTGCTGATAGCCGGCCTCGTTCAACGCGGCCAGCATGGTGGCCGACAGACCCAGCGGTTCGAAACCGGATTCCGTTTCGATGGTTGAATGCGACAAAGTAGCTCCCTGGCGGCGATCGCGACTGCTGACCTCTTTTGCCTGCGGCGGCAAAAGGTAAACGGCCGGCAGGATCGGTGGACTGGTCCCTGCGTGCGCATCCCGTGGCGCTTTTTCCGGCGGGGGCTGGCAGGGCACCGGTTATTTTTACTTAAAGGTAGCTGCTAAAAGCGTTTAGTCAATGCGGCAGCGGGCGTTTGGGCTGGCGTCTCGAAAGTAGGCAGGAAATTGCAGCGCCCGACGCGGCGGTTTGCCGTTTCCGTAGCCCAGCCCTTCGGGGCTGTGTTTGCCAGCGGCGACCCTCCTTGCCGGTTTCCGATGCGGCCGCTGGCCGCATCGGAACGAAGAAGATATTTGCATCACCCGGTGGTCCCAGCCCTGAAGGGCTGGGCTACGGAAAACGCTGCTTCGCGCCGCCCACAAATAAGACGCTCACACCGGGCGTTTCGCGTATTGGCTGGCGCTGGGGCCGCAGCGTCAGCCCGGGGGAGTTCGTCTGTCGCTGCGAAAAAGCGGCGACTGCGAGCGGAAAAAACAATAGGCCGGCCTGCTCCTCCCAGGTTGCGGAAGAGCGGGCCGGCCTTTCTCGTCGTAGTTGTCGGCCACGCGGGCCGAGAAAGCGTGCCTGCGAACGACTGAGCCGCTGGCTCAGCGCCGGTGCGTTACCGCGCGGCCTTCTTCGCCTTCTTGGCCGGCTTGCGAGCCGTGGCCTTCTTCGTCGACCGCTTGGCAACCTTTGCCTTGGGCGACTGCTTGGCAGTCGTCTTCTTGCTCTTGGCGGCCGGCTTCTTGGTCGTCTTCTTCGTCGCCATATCCTTGGCTCCTCGCTGACACGAACCGAGCACCCAAATAGAATCGGGCGGAATTCCCCTTTGGATGCCCTGCGAGGGGAGTCGCCAATCGAATACGTTAAAGCTGAGTTTGAGCAGCGCCGCGGCACGCTGACGCACACCGCGACCGCCCAAGTTCGCGCATTGAAGCAAGTTTTCCCACTTCGGGTCAAGGCTGATTGGCCCTTTGGTATGGAGTTCGCCCATTAACAGGCGCGAAAAAAACGCGCGCGCCCCCGGTTGAAGCGCTGCCGCCCAACCGAAAGAATCGTGGTTGCATGCAATCATTCGAAACACTCTTGCCGACCCTGGGCTCACTCTCGCAAGTGGCGCCCGACGCTCGCGCGCAGCTCGAAGCGACGCTGCTCGAACTCGTTGCCGAAGATGCCGATCGATTGCCGGCGGTCTTGCACGAGCTGCGCAGCGCGGCCTCGCCCGACGACGCGGCTGCCGCCGATCGGCTGTTGGACCGCCTGCTCGGCAGGCTGGCCCCCTCGCTGCGCGCGTCGCTGGATGAACAGGCCGTCGACGATCTGGCGCAACTGTATCGCCGCCTGGCCAACACGGATTCGGCCCGGCCGCGGCTGCTGCGGCTGCTGGCGGCCGACGGTCGAAAGCCCGCGCTGCGGGCGTTTGCGGAGCTGTTGGCCAGCGACCCTCCGCAGGGCGAGCAGGAGGCGGCGCTCGCGTTTGTGCCGCTCTTTCAAAGCCGCGAGTTGGCGGCCGAGGCGTTGTTTCCGCGGCTGTTCGATTGCCTCGCGCATCCGGCTTTGGCGGCCATCGTCCTCGATCTTTCGAATTACCTGTTTCGCAAAGGCCTGGTCGCTCGACATCCGGCGGCCGAGCGTGCCGCGCAGCTGGCCGCGCTGCTGCAAAACCTGGTTCGCCGACTGGGAAGGATCGAGGAGCAGCCCGCCGAGTTCGCGACTTCGCCGCAGCAACTCAACCGTATGATCGGCGAAAGCGTGGCGCTGGTGGTTTCGCTGTGCGATGCCGTGGCATTGCTCGGCAATGCGGAAGCCACCGCCAAATTGTACGAAGCGCTCGAACTGCGACACCGCCGCGTGCGGACCGAAGCGGCCGCCGCGCTGCTGCGACTGGGAGACGAAGCGGGGCTCGAAACGCTCCTGGCCATGACGGCCGAGCCGGTCGTCCGCACGCGGGCACTACGTTATCTGGAAGAGCTGGACAGGCTGGATCGCGTGCCGGCCAACCGCGCCAGTCCCGCCGCCCGGGCCGAGGGGGCGCTGGCTGCTTGGCTGGCCGAGCCGGCGCATTTCGGCGTGCCGCCGGGAGGATTAGAATTGGTCGATGCACGGCGCCAGCACTGGCCCGGCTTCGAAGAACCGCTGGACTGTTTTTTGTTTCGATTCGAATATCGCATTGGCAATCAAGCACTGGCTGGCGTCGGCATCGCCGGACCCGTGGCGCATGCTTTCATGTCCGATTTGCAGGATCTTTCGCCCGACGATATCTACGCGGCGTATGCCGGCTGGTTTGCCGAGCACGCCGAAATTCGGCAAACGCCGGCCGACGGCCTTTCGCCGGCCCAGCACGAGACGTGGCGCTCGGTGGCCGGCGAGATCGAGGCGGCCGGTTACCAGGAGATCGAACTGGTCTTGCGCGGCGTGTTTTTCGGCCGCGAGCAATGGGTCGCCAAAGCCGAGCGGCATGGGCTGGCCGGCGTGCTGGTCGTGGACGATGGCCACCTCGCCTGGTACCCGCAGCCGCAAACCAGCCGCCCCCCCGGCCCCATCGTGGTGTACGACATCCACAAAGGCCGCGAGATACTGCGGGCGTTTAATCCGGATGAATGACGTAGGCAGCCTTGCCAAGCCTTGATCCGACGGCAGTGTTAGAATATCCGTTAGGTTGTATTTAAAGCCGACAACATGCGATCATGGATACAGGGCCTTGTGACTCAGCGAGTGCGCGACCGGGCCTTTCGAGGGACAACAACGATGCAACCACGCGTCCGTCATGGAGTCGTTCACGGAAAGTCCATCCATCTGGACGAGGAGATAGGACTGCCCGACGGTCAAGCCGTGACAGTCATCGTCCAGACTCCGGATACTGGCGGCCGCCTGCCGCCCGGCGAAGGGATTCGTCGTTCGGCCGGTGGCTGGGCCGATGATCCCGCAGGTCTAGACGAGTATCTCGCCTGGAATCGGAGCCAGCGGAAGGCAAGTCGCCGGGAAATCGAGCCGTGAGCTTTCTGCTCGACACGGATACCTGCTCGGCCCACCTCAAGGGCGTTCAGATCGTCACGAGCAAGACATGGATCTCCTGATCGCGACTACCGCGCTCGTGTACAACCTGACGCTCGTCACCCACAATACGCGCGATTTCTTCAATGTCGCAGGGCTTTCGGTATGCGACTGGCTCGCGGATTAAAGGAGCAGCAAGCGTAGCCCATGCCTGACAGGTGGACTTTAGGGCTCTTGGACCTTTTTGGTGGCATCTTTGACCTTGTCGATCGCCTTCGTGGCGGCCTGTTTCACTTTGCCGGAGGCTTGGTCGATTTTGCCTTCCCGCCGCAATTGATCGTCGTCGAGCGCAGCGCCTGCCGCTTCCTTTGCGCGACCCTTCAGTTCTTCGCCTTTACCAGACATCGTGCTTCTCCCTTGGTTGGGGGCATAAAAAAGCCCCCGGGCTGGGCGACACCAAGGTCGCACAGTCCGGGGGCGGTCCTCGCCAGATACAGCCACAAGAAGTCCAGCGAGGCAAGCCGGACTTGGTTGGCGTTGGAATCCTACGGGCATTTCGCGTGCGGTCAAGGGCCGAGGGGTTGTTGGTAGGTGCCCTTGCAAGTTGCGGCTGGCCCAAAACCGCATCGAACAGTTCGTCAAAGTTCCAAACGTGCCCGGCCAGTTTTGCCGTCGAGGGGCCGCTCTCCGGACTAGAGGGCGGCTGCAAAGAAGGCGCATGAGATGATCGCGTCCATAAGAAAGCATGGACCCATTACACGGGCCAGCGGTTCGCTCGTTAATCCCGCAACGCTTGTACGAACTGCTCGACGGTCATTCCAGCAGTGCGGATCTGCGACCTGAGCAATCCGGGCTTGACGGTCGCATTCCCATGAACTGGGATTGAAAGAAGCTCTCTCAGCCCTGGCCTTTTGAGTATGTGGTGGCTTCCAGTAATTCGCTCAACCACAAAGCCCCATTTGCAGAATGCGCGCACGGCATCGCTGCCAGACACGCACGGAAGATCAGGCATTGACGAGAATCCATCGTTCGTACGAATCGCTCGTTCGCTCGATCTTCGCGTCTGCCCAAGGAGCCCCCAGCCCATCGGCCTTGTAGATTTCAATTGCGGCCGTCAGCGCGTCCCTGATATTGTCCAGTGCTTCAGGTTCCGAATCTCCCTGGCTGGCGATACCGGGCAGCGACAGAGCGTACACGGATACGCCACCGCACTTTTCGGGGCAAACCAGAACCTTGCACTCGTAGGTGGTGGTGGGTGGCTTCTCCCATTTCCGCGCATTTACGGGAGTGCCTTCTGAGCCACGAAACTCGACATTTAGACCACTTTCAATCGCACTCATTTTATCACCCGTCTGTGGGTTGCTCAGGGATGGTCATTTCGTCAACAACCACTCTTAGCGCCCCGATCGGTTCGTCTTTGCACACGAGTTCCAGGGCATAGACCCCAGTATGTGGCGTGGGAAGTGGCGGCATTGGCAGCGTAAGCTCCACGGTCGCAAGCCGGTCTTGACACTCAACCGTTACGTCGCATTGCAGAAGCACCGTGTTGTCGTAAAGGTCGACGTATCGCAACGACAGCGGGACGGATCCGAATACATCCGTCAAGCTGATATAGGCATATGGCGAACCAGCGTGCAATCCTCCGAAAGCAATCTGCTTCTTTTGTCCGCCATGCTCGATTTCTGCTGTTGGCAGCTTCGCCTTAATCAGCAAACGACTGAATATGCCCGCGACAATCCGCTTCCCGCTCCCCGCGTCCTGGTAAACGTGGTCGGCAAGCAAAAGTGCCTGGAGAACAGGTTTCAAGCACTTTTCTCCAAGCGCGCAGGCTTTTGCCGTGGCAGATACCGGGAAACTGACGTCCACCATGGGCGCCAAGCAGAGATGCTCCGCGTGGTAAGAACCGCACTCTAACTAACTGGTTCAGTCAGTCAATGGTTCTGACTAAATTCTAGAATACCTGTAAGGCCGATTCAATTCAGATTACGCAAGACAGAGCGGTTCGAAGGATGATTCGCCCATAAATTCCAGATCGTTCGGTGGGCGTGCTGGCTATCAAGCCCGTGCGGTCCATCCGTCGCGGCGGCATGTTTTACGCAAAATAATGTACACTTTCAACTGCGCCGCAGGCCACACGACACGTATGCCGCGCCCGCTATACTGCCCTTATGGACGAGCCGAATCCTTACGAGTCCGCCAGCCACGCAACGCCGCGACAGATAAACAGCAGCCGGCCGAATTACCTGCTCTGGGCCGGGGTCGGCGTTGCGACCGTCGGGGTGAGGGCCAGCATGTTTGGAGGCTGGCCGCAGGCTACGATCATTGTTGCCGGCGTCGTGCTGTTCGCGGTCGGCTGCCTTTCGGCACGGCCGGCGCCGGACTAACCGCGCGGCCCAACCACCCCAGCAACACACGCTGGGACACTACTGGGTTGTTCCGTCGCTTGGAAGCGAGCCACGGCGCGACTATGATGACCGGACGCTAGCGGTCTCCAGTTCGTGCATTTTGCGGCCTCGAGGCGGCCCACAGAGTTCGCTGGCGCAAGGTCTTGCTGGTGAGGAGCTTATTCATGACGGCGATTTCGAAAATCGTGCAGGGCATCGAGCCTTCGGCCACGTTGGCGATGGCCGCCAAAGCACGCGAGTTGAAGGCGGCCGGTCGCACGATTTACGATTTCAGCTTGGGCGAGCCGGACTTCAATACTCCGGAGCATATTTGCCAGGCGGCGATCGACGCCATGCGCTCCGGCCGCACGCATTACACAGCCGCCTCCGGGATACCCGAACTCAAGACGGCCGTGGTGCGGCAATATGCCGAGCGGCACGGTTTGGAATTCAATCCGCAGCAGGTGGTCGTCTCCAACGGGGCCAAGCATGCCCTGCACAATGCGTTTACGGCACTGTTGAATCCGGGCGACGAAGTCGTGATTCCGGCCCCCTATTGGGTCAGCTATGCCGATCTGGTGAAGCTCACCGGCGGGCTAACCAAGATTGTGCCAACGCGCCAGGACAACGACTTCAAGCTCACGCCGCAGCAGTTTCGCCAGGCGATCACGTCGAAGACGCGGATGCTGCTGCTGTGCTCGCCCTCGAATCCTACCGGCAGCATATATTCGCGCGACGAACTGGCCGAGCTGGCCGACGTGGCGATCGAAAAAGACCTGGTGGTGGTGACCGACGAGATTTACGAGCGGCTCGTGTATGGGCAGCACAAGTTCGCGGCCTTCGCCACCCTGCGGCCGGGTTTGGCCGATCGCACCGTCACGGTCAACGGCGTGAGCAAGGCGTATGCGATGACCGGCTGGCGAATCGGCTGGACGATTTCGCCGCCGGCCGTGGCCAAAGCCATCGACAACCTGCAAAGCCAGGAAACCAGTTGTCCCTCGAGCGTCAGCCAATATGCGGCGGTGGCCGCGCTAACCGGTCCGCAGCAGTGCGTGGACCAGATGCTCGAACAGTTCGCCCTGCGGCGTGAGTTCGTGCGCCGGCGGCTGGCCGAATTGCCGCAGTTGAGTTGCCCGGAAATGGGCGGGGCCTTCTACGCGTTCATCAATATCCAAGCCCACCTGGGCCGGTCCTACAACGGCGCGCAGGTCAACACATCGAGCCAATGGTGCCTGGAACTGCTGGCTCAGCAGGGCGTGGCAACGGTGCAGGGATCGGCGTTTGGCACCGAGGGCTATGCCCGGCTGTCGTATGCCACGAGCATGCAAAATCTCGAAGCCGGTCTGGCGGCCATCGACGCGTTTGTGCGTTCCGCGCGTTGAATCGTCGGGCGGCGCGTGAGCGCTGCGCGACCAGCGGTTGCGGCTTTGTGTTGCGCCGCACGCGCGTCGGGCGTCATAAACGGTAGCGATTGGGAAAAGCTGGGCGCTCGCGGGGTAGTCTTCCGATTCTACGGAAGTCGCGGATTTGGAAAAGGCGCGGAAACGTGCCGGCGACCGCATCTAAACCCAATGGGTGCTTCAATCCCGAGCACCTTTCTGGTAAGGTTCAAAACGAAATTTACGCGCTGCCACCGGCACAATCGTCAGAAATTGCCGCGGTTGCGGTCTCGGGAGGGTGTTCCGCCGTGCGATGGTCCTCAGCGGCTGAATTTGCGAAAGCCCGGAGCGAGCGCGGATGAAAATCCTCCTGGCCACGAGCGAAGCAGTGCCGTTTGCCAAGACCGGCGGTCTGGCCGACGTCTGCGGCGCGCTGCCGGTCGAACTCCAGCGGCTGGGCCACCAGGTCTCGGTGATTCTACCGGCCTATCGCCAGGCGCTGGCCGCTGGTCAGCCCATCGAGCCCACCGGCGTCCGCTTCATGATCAGCATCGGCAGCAAGACCGTGCCCGGCAGCTTTTTGAAAAGCCGGCTGCCCGGCAGCGACGTGCCGGTTTACCTGGTGCAGCAGGACGACTATTTCAATCGCGACGGACTGTACGGCACCGGTGCCGAAGACTACATCGACAATTGCGAGCGGTTCACGTTCTTTTCGCGGGCCGTCATGGAAGCGGTGCGGCTGCTGGACCTGAATGTCGACGTGCTGCACGCCAACGACTGGCAGACGGGGCTGGTGCCGGCTTACCTCAAGCTCGAATACCGCGGCCGCCCCGGCTACGAGCACATCGCCTCGCTGCTCACGATCCACAACCTGGCCTACCAAGGCGTGTTCTGGCACTGGGACATGCTGCTCACCGGGCTGGACTGGAAATACTTCAATTGGCACCAGATGGAGTTCTTCGGCAAGCTCAGCCTGATGAAGACCGGCCTGGTGTTTGCCGATGCGCTCAATACGGTCAGCCCGCGGTATGCGGAAGAAATTCAAAACGCCCCACTGGGCTGCGGGCTCGAAGGCGTGCTGCAACAGCGGCGCGACGTGCTGTCGGGCATTATCAATGGCGTGGATTACTCGGTCTGGAATCCGGCCACGGATCCGGCGCTGGCCCAGCGCTATGACGTGCAGTCGGTGACTGCTGGCAAAGCGGCCTGCAAGGCGGCGCTGCAAGCCGAGTTGAAATTGCCGGTCTCGGCCGAGGCGCCGCTGCTGGGCTTCATCGGCCGGCTGGCCGATCAGAAGGGCATCGATCTGATCGCGTCGCTGGTGCAGGATTGGGTCCGCTCGAGCGATGCCCAGTGGGTGCTGCTGGGCACCGGCGAACCGAAGTATCAGCAGATTTTCAGCAACCTGGGCGAAAGGCATCCGCAGAAGGTCGCCGTGCGGCTGGAGTTTTCGGCTGATCTGGCGCATCGCATCGAGGCCGGCGCCGACATGTTTCTCATGCCCAGCCGGTACGAGCCCTGCGGCCTGAACCAGCTTTACAGTCTGAAATACGGCACCGTGCCCATCGTTCGGGCCACCGGCGGCCTGGCCGACACCGTCACCGACGCCACGCGCGAAGCCCTGGCGGCGGGCACGGCCACGGGTTTTTGCTTCCGCGAGTACAGCCCGCTGGCCTTGGCCGAGACCGTGGGCCGCGCCTGCGACACATTTGGGCAGAAGAGCGTCTGGAGCGCGCTAGTGCGTGGCGGCATGAACCAGGATTGGTCCTGGAGCCGGAGCGCGCAGCAGTACGTGGCGCTGTATGAAAAGATAAGTAGGAAGTAGGAATGATGAAGGATGAATGAATGAGCGGGGACGCCCCGATCTGGCTCCTCTCGCTTCATTCATCCTTCCGCATTCATCCTTCATTCACTTCACGGAGGGTCTTCGCCATGCACGAAATCTCGCTGGCGATCGTGTGGCATCAGCATCAGCCGTACTATCCCGACGACGTCGGGCACGAGAATCCCATGCCTTGGGTCCGCCTGCACGGCACCAAGGACTATTGGGGCATGGCGATGCAACTCAAGGAAGTGCCCGAGTTCCACGCCACGATCAACCTGGTGCCCAGCCTGCTAGTGCAGTTGCTGGCCTACACCGAACTGGGGCACGAGGACGAGCATCTGCGGGTCTCGAAGCTGCCGGCCGACGGCCTCGACGAGCGCGCCATGACGTACCTGCTCGACAACTTCTTCATGGTCCATCCCGACCAGATGATCCGCCCCTATCCGCGCTACCAGGAGCTGTATCAGAAGCGCGGGCTGTCGGTCGATCCGGCCGCGCGGGCGGCCAAGCGCTTCTCGAAGCGCGATATTCTCGACTTGCAGTGCTGGTCGAACCTCACCTGGATCCACCCGCTGGCCTTCGAGATCGACAAAGACCTGGCCGAGTTCCGGGCCAAAGGGCAGAACTATAGCGAAGCTGACAAGGCCTGGCTGCTCGAGCGGCAGATGCAGTTGCTGAAGGAAATCGTGCCGCTGCACCGCGAGCTGGCCGAGCGCGGTCAGATCGAGTTGACGACCACGCCGTTTTATCATCCGATCTTGCCGCTGTTGTGCGATAAGCGGCTGGCGCGGCAAGCCATGCCCGACGTGCAATTGCCCAAGCATCTGGAAGGCTACCCGGAGGATGCCGAGAGCCAGATCCGCCTGGCCGTGGCCTATCACGAAAAGCTGTTCGGCCAGAAGCCGCGTGGCATGTGGCCTTCGGAGGGATCGGTCAGCCAGGGCGTGATCGCGCCGATTGCGGCCAATGGAATTCAATGGATCGCCACGGACGAAGAGATTCTGTCGTGCGCGACCGAAGGCTGGGTCTCGCGCGACGGCCAGGGATTTCTACGTAATCCCGAGATGCTGTATCGCCCCTGGCGCGTGGAAGACAAAGGCCAGAGCCTGCAAATCATCTTCCGCGACCACGCCATGAGCGACCAGATCGGCTTTCATTATCAGCGCTTTCAGCCGCAGCACGCCGCCGACGACTTCCTGGGCAAGCTGGAAGGCATCGGCCGGGCCACGAGCGGCAATTCGGGGAACCGGCCCACGCTGGTGAGCATCATTCTCGACGGCGAAAACTGCTGGGAATACTATCCCAACGGCGGCGTCGATTTCCTTCGCGCGCTGTACCGCCGCGTCGTGCAGCATCCGAAAATCCAGCCGGTCCGCGTGAGCGACTACCTGGCCAAGTGGCCGGCCACCGACAAGCTCTCGAACTTGTTCGCGGGGAGTTGGATTCAGCACAATTTCGGCATCTGGATCGGGCATCCCGAGTGCAATCGCGCCTGGGACATGGTGTATCAATCGCGCCAGCATCTGCTGGGCGCGGCCGCCAGCGGCACGAAGACACGCGAACAGTTGGACCTGGCCTGGCGCGAGCTGCGCATTGCGCAGGGGAGCGATTGGTTCTGGTGGTTCGGCGACAGTCATTCCAGCGCCCAGGACGGCCTGTTCGACCGGCTGTTCCGCAAGCACTTGCAGAACATTTACACGGTGCTGGGCGACGAGCCGCCGGCCGAGTTGGCCCGGCCCATCAGCCAGGGTCACCGCCATCCGCGGCTGCACACCGAGCCGACCGGGCTGTTGAACGTCAAGGTCGACGGCCGGCGCACGTATTTCGAGTGGATCAACGCCGGGCAATACGTGCGCAGCGGATCACGCGGCACGATGAGCATGGTGCAAGAAGGGCCCGTGGCCAGTTTGCACTTTGGCTTCGACGCCGAACGGCTGTTTGTGCGAATCGATGCGCGCGGCGGCACGACGCGCGAGCGGCTGGCCGACATCGACGCGCTGCGCGTGGCGTTTTTCGAGCCGGCCGGTTTCGAGCTGCTCGTCTCGCACCCAGCCTGGCAGCAGCCGATCGTGCAGTTGTATCATCACGACGTGCCGGTGACCGATTCCGGCGTACAGGCCGCGTCCGACGCGATCCTCGAGATTTCCGTCCCGCTGGCCAGCCTGGCGCTGGAGACCGACGCCGCCGTGCAGTTCGTCGTGGAAGCCTTGCAAAAAGATCAGGCGATCGATCGGCTGCCCACCGAGGGCGCCGTCGAAACCACGGTCCCTTCGCCCGAATTCGAGCTCATCATGTGGCAAGCGTAGTGCAGCATCCTGGCGAATCACCGGCAAGCTAGCGCTTGCCGCTCGCCATTTTTCACTTTTCACTTTTCACTCTTCACTTCCCTTATGCCCGACCTGCGTAAAGACCCGATCGTCGGCCGCTGGGTGATCGTGGCCAAGAGCCGTGCCCGCCGGCCGCACGATTTCAGCAGCACGCCCAAAGTGCGGTCGGGCAATTTTTGCCCGTTCTGCGAAGGCAACGAAGTCCAGACGCCCGGCGAAATCCTGGCGTATCGCGGCGAGGGGACTAGCGCCAATCGCCCCGGCTGGCGGGTGCGGGTGGTGCCCAACAAGTTTCCGGCCTTGGAAATCGAAGGCGACCTGAAGAAGCGGGGCGACGGCATCTACGACATGATGCGCGGCGTGGGGGCGCACGAAGTGATCATCGAAAGCCCCAAGCACTTGCTCAGCTCGTCGGAACTCTCGGAGGAGGCGCTGCGCGAGGTGTTTTGGGTTTACCGCGACCGGCTGGTCGATCTCAAGAGAGATCCGCGGCTGGTCTATGGCATGTTGTTCAAGAACGTAGGCGAAGCGGCCGGCGCGTCGCTGGAGCACACGCACAGCCAGTTG
>DATCFX010000157.1:0-1936 GCA_036509275.1 Pirellulales bacterium
GATTTCGCCGTCCGAATTCACGCTGCTTGTGCTGGTGATACTCTTGATCGGTCACATGCTCCGCTCCCGGCTGGAGCTTCAGCAGTTGCACGCGCATGTCCGAACGTATGTCGCTCAAGTCCTCTCCAGCGGCGACCAACAATTCGACGATCTCGGGCGATGCCGCGTCCTCGATGGGCGTGGGGCCGTGCTGGGTGTGGCGATCGGCCGACGCGCCGGCGTCGAGCAAGGCTCGAGCGCACTTGCTGGCCCCATGTTGAGCCGCCTCGAGCAGCGGAAAATGGCCGAAGTCGTCGGAAGCTTCAAGATCGCAGCCCACGGAGATCAGCCATTTCAACATGCCGGCGTCATCGCGCGAAATCGCGTAGATCAACGCGCCGTGGCCACATCTTCCCGTCGCCGCACGATCGCTGCCGTGCTCCAGCAGCAATTCGGCGATTTCCCGCTGGCCCGCATGCACGGCAAGCAGAAACGGCGTGCGAGAATAAGCATCGCGCATTTCGAGCGAGGCGCCGTCGTTCAAGTGCCGCATTACGCCTGGCAAGTTGCCAGCGGCGATTTCGTGGAACAAGGGCGTCCAGCCCAGCGGAGCAGGATCGGCGCCGCGCTCCAGCAGCATGGCCACCAGGGAAAAACGGGCGAAAATGGAAGCCACGCTCAACGCCGATTCCTCGTAGCGTGATTTCGCATCCAGCGGCGCGCCCGCGTCGATCAGCAGCGAGATGATGCTGTCCCACTCGTCGGCCGGTTCGCTTCCGGCTCGGTAGATGGCATGCGTTAGCAAGCTGTAGCCGTCGCCGTTCACATAGCCGGCATCCGCGCCCGCTTCGACGAGCAACCGCAGCTTGTCGGCACCGACGCCTTCATGGATGGCATAACCGAGGACCGAGTCGCGGGAAGCCGAGCTCTCCTCGATGTCGGACCACTTGATACCGCCTGGCCCATCCTCCAACGTTTTTTTCGCAGCATCATCCAGCTTTGGCAATTCCTTGGGCACCGTCAGCGCGTTGACATCGGCGCCGCGAGCCAGCAGCAATCGAAGCGTGCCGGCATCGGCTTTCGGACTGACGGCCGCAACCATCAGCGGCGTCCGGCCCTGGTCATCGCGAGCGTCGACCGCGACGCCGCGATCAAGCTCCGCGATCAACGCCGCACGATCACCCTCGGCCGCGTGCAGATGGATTTCCATGATCGCACCGGGGGCATGCTTCACTGCTTTTCGATTGGAGCCGACGCTGGCGGCTCCAAAGTAGCGGTCCGGCCCGGACCGGTCAAACGCGCTTACAGCGTGAGCGAGAGTTGCGGGTCGAGGAAGACGAGGCGCTCGCACCTTCGGTTCGGGCAGCGCACGAAGCTGGCGGCTGGGTCTGCGATGGGCTCCAGCGCGGTGTGGCAGAAGGGGCACTCCTCGATCGGCGGGAGCGGCTCGCAGGGCTCGGTCGCCTCGGCCGGCCGAAGTTCGAATCGCACGCGGCCCTGCTGATCCAGATGCATGGCCTTGGCCGTGCGATTGCGGAACAGCAGCATCGTGGCCGCTCCGGCGACAAACCCGCCGATGTGGCAATACCAGGCGATGCCCGCCGCGTCGGTTTTTGATTCGCTCGCGCCCATGAATTGCATCATGACCCAAATGAAGACGAATACGGGGGTCGGGATCATGATCGTATGCGGCCTGAAAAACCAATACAGCGTCTTGATTTTCGTCAAGCTGCCGAAAGCCATCCAGTAAGCGCCGAGCATGCCGGCAATCGCGCCGCTGGCGCCGATCAGCGGCTGCGGCTGCCCCCAGTGCATGCCGGCGTGGGCCAGTCCGCCGGCGATACCCCAGAGCAGGAACAGCAGCAGCAGCTTGGGAGCTCCCAGGTGGCTCTCCAACGAATTGGCAAACGCCCACAAGACGATCAGGTTTCCCGCGATGTGCCACAGGTCGGCGTGC
>DATCFX010000158.1:0-2326 GCA_036509275.1 Pirellulales bacterium
AAACTGGCTGAAACTGCCGACCGCGCTCCGCAGGTCAAGCTGGATATCGACAAGCTGGGCGACGTCCGGTTCCACCGCGTAACGATGCCGACCGACGAGTTGCTCGCGCTGTCGGGCATCGATGTTGGCGAGGCGGCGGAACTCTTTCAGCGGACCCTGGGCGCCGAAGCGCAGTTGACCGTGGGCATCGGACCGGGACGCGTGTTCGCGGCCCTGGGGCCCGAAGGTCTGCCGACGCTCAAGAAGGTGATCGAGCAATCGGCCAAGCCCCCGGTCAGCGACGACGCCGCACTACGCGTTCGCCTGGCGCTGGGCACGGTCATGCAATGGTGGCTCAACGAGAATACCAATCCCATCTGGGGTCAGGTTGCCGACGAGGTCGCCGCCAGCGGTAAGGACCATTTGATTCTCACCGTCTGCCCGATCGCCCGCGGCTTGCGGGTGCGGTTGGAAGGTGAGCAAGGCGTGGTAAAAATCCTGGGCGTAGGATTGAAGATGATGGCCGTCGGCGGTGGTCCCGGCTTTTGATGTTCCGCAACGCCCGCGGGCGCCTCGCGGACTGATGCTTCGCAGGACACAGACTCACTAGAGGCCTGGGCTCACCAGAGGTCCGAGCATGAAACCACTCGCACTCGTCGCCACGATCGTTCTCGGGCTGAGCGCCGGCCACGCAGTGGCACAAGAAAAGTCCACTCGGTCCAAGCCCGCGTCTCGAGCGACGGCTGCGGCCAGGGCGACCGGCACGACGAAGACCAAGTCTAAGGTCAAGGCCGGCGTGGGGCAGCAGGCGGTCATTCCAGACAATATCCCCGGCTACAAGGTGCAGTTGATCGAAGGCTTTACCGTCGTACTCAGCGCGGAAACGCTGAAGAACCAGGACAACAAACAATTCGAGCGAAAGCCGCTGGACGTGCTGGATTTCGAGCTGAAGACCATTACGCGGCTGTTGCCGCCCGAGGCCGTGAACATTCTCCGGCAGCTCTTGATCTGGGTCGAGTGGGACGAGCACGAAGCCATGAGCAATGGCCGCCAGGGCTCGGCCGCAGCCGTGTATTATGGCGGGCACCAACTGCACATGCTCCAAGAGGGCAAGCACCCGCTCAAGGCCCAGAACATCACGATCCTGAGCATGGAGGGGCTGACCCAGGAGCACCAGCCGAAGCATGATTCCGGCCGCTGCGTGATTCTGCACGAAATGACGCACGCGGTTCACGACCAGTTCATCGGCGACGACAATCTGACGATCAAGGCGGCCTACAAGCAAGCCATGGAGCGCAAGCTCTACGATCCGCAGATGTATGCCAGCACCAACGAGCACGAGTACTTCGCCGAACTGACGTGCGCCTATTTCGATCAGCTCAACTACTACCCGCGCACGCGTAAAGACCTGGAGAAACTCGATCCGATCACCTACCAGCTCATGGAAAGCTTTTGGGGCAAGCGCCAGGAAAGTGCCACCCCGGTGGACCAGGTAACCAGCGCGGATCTCAAGCTCCGGGTCGAAGACGTCGACCTGGGCAAGGCGGTCATGGGCCCGACGCTCACGGTCAAGGACTTGCAGGGCCGGGTCGCCCTGGTCCTGCTCTGGCACGCCGGCAGCACGTCGAGCCTGGCGTGCTTTCAAAAGCTGAATGCCTGGAACGCCGAGCTGGGCGATTTCGGTCTCTCCTGCGTTGCCGTCCACCTCACCGGCACGCAGGCCGAGGACGTGCGCAAAGCCGCCGAGAGCCGCAACGTGGCGTTTACCGTGACCGAAGGACGCTGGACGAGCGGTGGGCTGATCAGCGACTTCAAGGATTTTCCGCGCTGCCTGGTGTTTGATCCCAGCGGCCGCTGTGTGTTCAAGGGCGCGCCGTTCGACGCCGAAACAGCCGTGCGCGCGGCCGTCGGTGCCGCCCTGGTCGACGGCGCCGGCATCACCGAGTTTCCCAAAGGCACGGCGGCCCAGGCCGAGGCGCTGCGCAAAGGCAAGTCGCCGGCCCTGGTGCTGCCGCAGTTGCTCACGCATTCGCGCTCCAGCGATGACCAAACCGCCGCCGCGGCCAAGAAGCTGATCGCCTCGTTGACCGCGGGGGGCCAGCAAGCTCTCGAACAGGCCGAGCCGCTCGTCCAAACCGAGCCCGTCGCCGCGTATCTGAAGATCGAGCGGCTGCCGCTGGTGTACAAGGGCACGCCGCTGGCCACGAGTGCCACCAAAATGCTGGGCAAGCTCAAACGCGACAAGGGAGTCGTTGCCGAGCTGCGTGCCCGGCCCACGCTCGTCATGGTCCGGGCGGCCGACGCCGAGCTGAGCAGCCGGCCCGGCGCGTTCGATCCCAAGCTCAAG
>DATCFX010000159.1:0-1949 GCA_036509275.1 Pirellulales bacterium
ACAACAACACGATCGTCGTGAATTCCAGCCTCTCAGCAGCCAACCTGACGATCGGCAACCAAACGGCCAATACCGGCGACGTGATCCAAGTGCAAGATTTGCAGATGACGGCCGGGCAGACGCTGAACGTGTTGGGCAACAACGGCTACACGCTGCAGTTGTTGGAAGTGGACGATTCGTCGGATTCCGCTCCAATCTATCTCAACCCATCGGCCGGCACCGAGATCTTGGTGCTCGGCTACACGGGCGACAAGCCACTATTAGCCCCCGGCTCGCAGGGTACGCTGCTGTTCGGCGAGGAGCCGGTCGCGGGCATGAGCCAAACGGTTTCGGCCGGGCCTGGCAAGGTGACGCTGAGCGCCACCAACGTCACGTATATTTCTCCGGTCGCCCCGGCGACGGCGCCATTGACGCTGCCGGCCGGCTATAAGCCGGGTGGCTTGTCCGCCTCGTATTACAGCTACGCGGGCGCGGCCGCCTTGCTCTCGCCGGCCACGGCCGGCTTGGGACCCACGGCTGTCGTCAATCCTGTCAACTCGCCGGCGCCGCTGGCCGACACGATGATGGGCAACCGGCCGCTGGGCGTGACGCCCAATGAATTCAACTCTTCGACGGCCGTCTTTACCGGCTTGCTGGACATTACCACTGGCGGCACCTACGAGTTCCAAACGGCCAACGACGACGAGGGCATGTTGAAAATCGACGGCCAAACCTTGCTTTCCGCCAACGCCACCGGCGGAACGCAGACGTTGAACTCCTCGGTGATTGCTTCGCTCTACCTCAGCCCCGGTTATCACACAATCACGTTCCGGGAATACAATAACACCAGCTACGGCGGCATGGACGTGCAGTATTCGGGGCCGGATACCAGCAGCAACAACCTGCCATCGAACTTCCAGGCGATTCCGGCCTCGGCCTTGGCTTACTTGAGCGGCCTGCCCAGCGCCGACAATGGCTACGGATATGCGGCCCAATTGACGAACGACTTCCAACTGCCGGCCAGCACCTCGTCCACGATCGATACGCTCGGTTCGGTGTACAACACCACGCTGGGGACGTTGGAACTGGGCGCCGGCTCGACGCTGAACGTCAACAGCGGCAACAACGGCAGCATCGGCGCCGGCTGGCTGGGCGTGGCCGGCTTAACGACGGTCCAGGGCGCGGGCGTGACGGTCAACGTCGGCTCCACCACCACCGACAGCGCCGGCATGTTCTGGCTGATCGGCGGCGTGAGCGACGGCGGCAATGGTTTCACCAAAACCGGCTCCGGCGCGCTGATCCTGGGCGCCAGCACCGACTTCAGCGGCATGCTGACCGCCAATCAAGGCTCGGTGATCCTCACCGATCCGAGCGCGCTGCCCACCGGCGGCACCCTCATCAACTCGGCCAGCTCCACGATCGGCGGCAACACGCTGGTCAAGTCGTCGACGACGGTCACCAATGGCGATACCTCGGGCCTGTTCGTGGGAGAAGGCGTCAGCGGCACCGGCATCGCGACTGGGTCCGTGATTACGGCCATTACCAGCTCGACGACCTTCACGCTCTCGATCGCCGCCAGCGCCGCCGAAAGTAGCGAGAACTTGACCTTCACCACCGGCGCCAGCCTCGATCTCAGCGGCGTGCCGGACGTGCTCGGCAATGTCACGATCAATGGGTCGGGCCTGCCCATCATGGCCGCGAATTCCAACGCCGCGTTGTGGAACAGCAGCGGCAGCACGGCCAGCCTGGACGGCACGCTGACCATCGGCAGTTCGGGCACGACCATCGGCGGCTATGGCAACATCACGCTCAGCGGTGCCCTGAGCGACGGCGGCAACGGCTTCACCAAGGTCGGGCCTGACACGCTGCTCCTGAACGTTGCCAACTCGCTGACCGGCACGGTGACTGTGAGCGACGGCACGTTGCAGTTGGGCGATCCCGGGTCGCTGGGAGCCGCGGCCGGAGCGACG
>DATCFX010000160.1:0-1117 GCA_036509275.1 Pirellulales bacterium
CCTCTGGGGGAGAAAAACGCTCGGCTCGATCGTCACGGCGACGTGCCGCCCCCGGGGGCCGTGGCGCGTCTGTTTGGGCCCCAGCAAGGTGCAGTAGCCATTGTTGACGTGTCGGAGTACGCCGTCGGCGACACTGGCGGCGGTACAGCCCTTCACGCTGGGCCGGTGCAAAGCACGGCCGATAGGTGTCATCGAAGATCCTACCGAGGCCGACCATGCCGGCGCGCAGAAGGTTGGCGGGTGGTTGCATGGGGACGTCATAGCGGCGGCGCGGGCGCAAGCAACGCCTTGGTGCTGGCGCCCTGCCGTGCGGCAGTACGCTAAGCGCTGGCGGACAACGCTTTGCTGCACCAGCCCGCAGGGCGGGCGGACGTTGGGGCCAAATCCGCAATAATTGCGGATTTGGCCCTCGCGCTGGCCGCAACGCTCCCGGCCGAACCCGGGTGCGGGCCAAATGCGAAATCAATTTCGCATTTGGCCCTCCCGCCGACCGCCTCGGCGCGCTAGCGGACCAAACGCTTCAGCACCAGCCCGCAGCGCCAGAGCGGGCAAGAGTTCTCCGCGCTGGCGCTGCGCGCTGGCAGGACGTCGTCCGCGCGCTCGAAACTTTTTCCGAAAATATTCGGCCGGCTACTGGACAAGCTTTTCTCGTTTGGTAAAGTAGGGGGACAACTTTAACGCGAACTCGATTTCAACGCCAAAACATCGCCCTGCCTCCTACGCCAATGGCGGCTGCGCCGGCAGCCGGCTGGACAGAACTCGCCAACTCACCACAGCAGGGCTGCGATGAAGATATTGCTTGGAAAAATAGGGGGGGGGCTGAGGAAGTCGCCGCTGCCCCTGCGCTGGGCCGCACGCTGGCTGCGTGGCTGCTGGAACGGATCAACGCTGGACTGCCGGATCGGCCGTCTGTCCGCCTCGCCTTCGTGGCGGCGCCCACCACGACGGTCCCGGCTGGGTGTGGAAGAGTTGGAAGGACGCTGGCTGCCCAGCAGCATGGCGACGCTGTCCCTGACGGACGCGGGAGGCCCCTACAATGGCAGCCCTTTCGCTGCCAGCGCCACCATCGCGGGCAGCAACGGCAACCCTGGCAGCAGCCTGGAGGGCGTGCCTCTCG
>DATCFX010000161.1:0-3942 GCA_036509275.1 Pirellulales bacterium
GCCGCCGGGGCGGCCGCCGCCCGCTCACGCAGGGAATCAAATACCGCGGGCGAAATTCCGGCCGCTCGCGCGGCGTAGCGTTCGAGAATCTCGAGTGCTTCGCCCGCGCTGCCGGCGCCTTCGACCGTCGGTCCGGAGGCGATCAGATCGAGCGGGTCGCCCAGCACGTCGGAAATCACCAGCGTAAACATGCGGCCGGCGGGGCAGGCCCGCGCCAGGCCGGCTCCCTTGATGCGGCTGAGCTGCCGGCGGACGCGATTCAGCTCGGCAATGTTCGCGCCGGCGGCACTCAGATGCCGAGTCACGGCCAGCTTGTCGGCCAGCGAAATGCCGGTGATCGGCGCGGGCAGCAGCGCGCTGCCGCCGCCGGAAATCAGGCAGATGCAGACGTCCGATGCCGACATCGAGCCGACCAGCTCCAGGATTTTGTCTGCTCCAGCAACGCCCTCCGCGGTCGGCTCGTTGACACCGGCAGGCCGGGCCGCGTGCAGATGAATCGCCCGTAGCGGCCGCAGGCAATCGGCCGGCACATTGAGCCAACCGGTGACGTGCTTCGACGCGAGCACCTGCGGTCCCAGTGCCTGCTCCAGCCCGGCGGCCATGCCGGCCCCGGCCTTGCCGCCGCCGACCACCAAGATGCGGCCGATGTCGGCCAGGTCGATCGCTTCGGCGCCGATGAGCAAGCGGCCGCCTTTGACCTGGACGTGCTCGGCGACCAGCCGCTGGGAGTCGACCGCGTCGACGCCGCTCTGCCAGATGGCCAGCGCGTCGGCACGCAACTGAGCAAGCGAGCGGTGCATCGCATCAACTCGCGTCGGGCGATGCGTGGCCCGCCGCGGGTGGTGCGCCGTCCGCCGGAGGCGATGCACCGTCCGCCGCGGGCGATGACGACGAAGGGGGCAACTCGAGCAGATGCAGCAGCGCCGGCACTGCGGAGCCAGCCGCTGGTCCGATTTGGCCCAAGGCCCGTGCCGCGCCGCGCCGGACTTCTTGATTGTCGTCGCCGAGCAGCCGGCTCAATTCCGGCACGGCCGGTTTCGCTCGCGAGCCGATCAGCGCCAGGGCATGCGTGGCTTGCACCCGCACCTCGGCATTGGGATGCGACAAGGCCTTGACCAGCGCGGGCACCGCGTCGCCGCCGATGCGGCCCAGCGCATCGGCGACGGTCTCTTGCACGCTCCACACGCGGATGAACGGCTCGCTGATTTGCGGCGCCGGGCCAGAGAACTCGTCCTCGCCGACCACAGGTTTGTATGCGGTAGTGCGCGAGCGCAGGTCGCGCAGCATTTCGGCCTTGCGGGCGTCGGAGACTCCGCCGCCACAGCCGGAGAGGCCCAGAGCGACGATGGCGACGATCAGCAGCAGTGATGCGCGTGTGGATTGCACGGGCCAGTCTCCCCCCGGGTTCGATGCATGGCTTTGCCTTGCAATCTTAACATCTTCGCAGCCCAGAGCTAAACGGTTTGGCCGGCCGGCAGCCATCTAGCTAGCTTCGATCCGCGCCAGCAGACCGTCCGTACGTCCGCTGGTAACGATTGTACCGCGCCGCGGCCTCTGTCTTCCTTAGCTCGGCCCTTATGGGAGAGGGGTTGGGAGGCGAGGGGCGGCGTTCGCTGCCTTGGACAAGCGGCGACGGTGATGGCCAACGCCGGCCGATCTACGGCCGCCTAGGCTCGCGCTACGTGACCAGCGCGGCCCGATTCAAGTCGCTGACTTGTTCGTTCAACGTCCAGAAGTCGTACAGATAGCCGCACAGGAACAAGCCGCCGGTGAAAAAATAGAGAATGCCCGTGATGAACTTGCCCATGTAAAAGCGGTGTATGCCGAAGACGCCGAGAAACGTCAGCAGGATCCAGGCGACGCTGTAGTCCAACGGGCCGGCTTGATAACGCCTGTCTGCACTGCGCCGCATGCCGGGAATCAGCACCAGGTCGATCAACCAGCCGATGCCCAGCAGCCCGAGCGTGAAGAACCAGATCGTCCCAGTGATCGGCTTGCCGAAGTAGAAGCGATGCGCGCCGGTAATGCCGAACAGCCACAGCAGATAGCCGATCAGCAGCGAATGCGTCTCGTTTTCGCGGTAGACAGTGGACATGCTGAGCGCCTTGGGGCAGGAGGTTCGAGAACTCGCCTATCGCGGAAGATCAGGCTCCTGATCGGCGGGGAAGATTTTCTTGCCGTTCGCCACCACGAATTTGAGCGGTATCTTCGGATTATTGATGTCCTTTCGAGTCAAATTCCATTTCGCTTCCCACTGCGCAAACAGCGGTTCAAGGCACTGGACGGGCATGTAGTAGACCGCCTCGAGCTCGATGCTGCGGTAAATTGCGAAGACCCAATCGACCTTTCGGTATTTTGCCAGAATGACGGGGTTGAGGTGATGGTGCGTGGTGAAGCTACTGACGACATCGGCGTTGAGCGTTTTCAGTTCGTATTCTCGGCCGGTCTCGTCAACCGCATCATTTCCTTCACGGGCTTTGAGCAGCGTGAGGCCGGTTACGAGCGCAAGCTGGAGGTACTTTCCGCCATTGTCCTGAAAGATGTCCCGGATGCCGTGCTTCGCCGCGAGGGCCTGAAGCGTGCGAAGGTGTGGGAAAAGCGCGTCCAGTTGCGCCTTGTCGACGTGGTGCTTGAATAGCGGGAGTTTGCGCTTTCTGGAACCCAAGCTCGTCGCCCTTTTGGGCGGTCAATCGGGCATGAGCTTGGCCATCGGCACACCCAAAGCTTTGGCGAGTTTGTCGATGGTCTCCAGTGTCACGTTCCTCTCGCCGCGCTCGACGCTGCTGATATAAGTGCGATGGAGGCCGGCTTTGTCCGCCAAGTCCTCCTGGGAGATTCCCTTAGCCTTCCGCACTTTACGCAGGTTGTCGCCGAAGCGAACTGGGAGAGTGCTCACGCCGTTTTTTACCGCGATTTGTCGTCAAACCGGATTGACGGCCAATCTAAGAGGGGGTAATTCAGAGTGCTACAGACTATGAGATACGTACCCTATAGTCTACATACGTTCATCGGCGGTTTTGATATCTTGGAACGAGTCATGGCAAAAGCGGCGATTGCTCGAAAGTTGGAGAAAAAGCACGTGACCGAGCCTTGGGTCGAGCTGTACCGAACTGGTATGGGCAAGATGATCGTCGGACGATCGGAAGACTTTCTGGCATCGGCTCCAGAAGAATCGGTCGATCTGGTGATGACTTCGCCGCCTTTTGCCCTTCTCCGGCAGAAGGTCTACGGAAACCAGAACCAAGCTGATTACGTGCAATGGCTCACATCGTTTGGTCCGTGCATCAAACGAATCCTCAAGGACACCGGCTCGTTCGTCCTCGACCTCGGTGGGGCTTACCAACGCGGCAAGCCGGTTCGGTCCTTGCATAATTTTCGCGTGCTATTGAGATTTTGCGACGAATATGGCTTTCATCTCGCGGAGGAGTTCTTTTGGCATAACCCCGCCAAGCTTCCGTCTCCGATCGAATGGGTCAATAAGCGGAAGATCAGGGCCAAGGATTCCGTGAACACCATCTGGTGGCTATCGAAGACCGAGAACCCCAAGGCTGACGTGCGAAACGTTCTCGCTCCCTACAGCGAGCGGATGAAAAAGCTGATCGAAGATCCGGAAAAGTTTTACAAGCCAAAAGACCGGCCGTCGGGTCACGACATCAGTGCGGCGTTCGGCAAGGACAACGGCGGGGCGATCCCGTCGAACCTGTTGCAGTATCCGAACACCGAGAGCAACTCGGCTCATATCCGCAATTGCAAGGCTTTCGGTCTCGAGCCGCACCCGGCAAGATTCCCGAAGTCACTGCCAAAGTTCTTCATCGACTTCCTGACCGATCGGGGCGACACCGTGCTGGACATCTTTGCCGGGTCGAATACGACTGGCGAAGCCGCGGAGGAATCGGGCTGCAAGTGGATCGCCGTCGAATGCGAGAGGGACTACGCAATCGG
>DATCFX010000162.1:0-1548 GCA_036509275.1 Pirellulales bacterium
GACGCGATGGAAATCCGGATCGAGCCCGGCGAGCTGCTGCTGGAGCCCTTCGACCGCTTCGGCCAACGCCCGCGTCGCTTGCTGGAACTGTTCCGCTTCTTCTGGCTTGGGCGTGTAGCGGTACAAGGCCGCCAGCTTGCGGCTGTGCTGGTCCAGTTGGGCAAACAGCGTGGCCAGTTCCGAATCCGGATCGGCCGCCGCGGCGTGTTCCCTGGCCCGCATCTGCTGCTGCTGGGCCGAGACGGCCCCTTTCCAGGCTAGCGCCACGTCGTACACCTGGCCGGGCGGCGAGCCGGCCGCCAGGGCCGCGCTGAGAAAGTTGTCGAGGTAGAAGCGTACGCCGCCGGCCATGGCGAACTGCTGCCGTTCCGATTGCACGGCGCCGGCCAGGTCGAGGCTTTGCCGTTGGATGGCCGCCGCCTGCCGCGCTTGCTGTTCCGCATCGCCCGGCCGCCCGAGCGCTAGTTCCAGCAAGGCCAGATTGCCGAGGTCCGTGGCATAGCCGGGGTGCTTGTCGCCCAACGCCGCTTTGTCGATCTCCGACGCCTGGCGATAGAGCGGCTCGGCGCGGGCGTAATCGCCCATCAAGTAGTACAGCAAGGCCAGATTGTTGAGACTCTGGGCATAGTCGGGGTGCTTGTCGCCAAACGCCGCTTTGCGGATCTCCAGCGCCCGGTGGTAGAGCGGCTCGGCCCGCACGTAATCGCCCATTGCGCGGTACAGTTCGGCCAGATTGTTGAGGTCCGTGGCATAGTCGGGGTGCTTGTCGCCCAAGGCCGCTTTGTCGATTGCCGACGCCTGGCGATAGAGCGGCTCGGCGCGGGCGTAATCGCCCATCGACTTGTACAGCAAGGCCAGATTGTTGAGGTCCGTGGCATAGAGCGGGTGTTTGTCGCCCAACGCCGCTTTGTCGATTTCCAGCGCCTGGCGATAGAGCGGCTCGGCGCGGGCGTAATCGCCCATCGCGCGGTACAGTACGGCCAGATTGTTGAGACTCTGGGCATAGTCGGGGTGCTTGTCACCCAACGCCGCTTTGCGGATCTCCAGCGCCTGGCGATCGAGCGGCTCGGCGCGGGCGTAATCGCCCATCGACTTGTACAGCCCGGCCAGATTGTTGAGGCTCGCGGCATAGTAGGGGTGCTTGTCCCCCAAGGCCGCCTTGTAAGCCTCCGACGCCTGGAGGAATAGCGGCACCGCGCGAGAGAGATTGCCCGAGTACTGGTGCATCGTGGCCAGCCGGTCCGTGGCAAACGCATAGTCGCGGTCCGCTCCGCCGAGAATACGCTGGCGGATGCTGCGGCACTTCTCGGCCGGCGCAATGGCAGCCGAGTAGTTGCCCGCGCGCTGGAACTCAGCGCGCCTGGCGTTGGCGGCATCGGCGTCGCGCAGGTCCTGCCGGTCTTGCGGACTGAGCCGGGCCACGAGCTTGACGCGTGCAAGCTGCAACCGCGCGTCGGTGACGCGCCAATTGTCCGGGCCGAACACGGCGCTGCGGACGGCCAGTGCCTCGCGGAGGCGATGTTCCGCCTGCGAAAAATTCTCGCGCGC
>DATCFX010000163.1:0-2997 GCA_036509275.1 Pirellulales bacterium
CGACCATCAGAAAATCCTTCTTGAACGACTCGGATTGGAGCTGCCGAGCCACCTGCACTTGAACCCGTTGTAGTGGAAAAATCGACCCTCCGCGCATTGGGGCGCAAGCACTTACGTCAATCCCTGGGGAAGTTGGGCTAAATTGCCGGCGGCCACGTACTTCGTAATCGCTGATGCCAAGGTGGTCAACATCCGAGGGCGCCCGGGCCGCCGGAGCCTGCTTCCTACGCCAACCGGCACGCCCACCGCGCATCGCGCTTGACAGCGCAAAGCTCCACAATGCGCAGAGTTGGACGCTCGACAATTCGGCGTCTTACCAGGCAGGATAATTCGACGAAGTGGAACCCGCAGCGCTGCGAGAGCGTCCTCGGTCGAGGAAGGGGCCAGTGGTGGGCTGGCTGCGGTTGGGGATCGCACCTGAACGCGCAATATTGTTGCACTCGATGCAGTGTCCGAAAACGCCTTCCGCGGCCGTTTAGATCGGGCGGCAACCGTGGGCAAGGTCAGCGACGGGATCAACTCGTTTTCTTCAGTGTCTTTGTCATCAGTTGCTGTGCGACCTCCGGTTCAATCATCCGGCTGACCGCCGAGTTTCCGGCAATTACTCAGGGGCCGCGAGCGGGCCAGCAAGTTTTGCCGCCTAGCGACGACCATCGGCTGCGCAGCAGGTCGCGCGCGATGTCGAGGCTGCGGGCGTGGGCGGTTGCAGCCGTTTGCGGCAAGTTGGCAGATGTCGCCGCGGAGTGAGCGCGATCAAACGCAGCGGGCAGCGCAGCCGGCACGCTTGAAGTTGATGTGGCCGGCAACGCGGCAAGCAGCTCTGGCTCCAGCACGACCCGCGTTTGTGGTTGATCGGCCAAGCTTGCAAAAACCGCCGAGAGTACCGCTGAGCTTACAGGCGAAGCAAACGCCTTGCCCGCAGTCGCCGGCGCTAACGCGCTGGAGGAGCCGGCCTCCGATGGCAAACTGACGCTGGCAGACAACAGGTCCGCGACTACGATGCTGGGCGCCACGAGTGCGTCGGCTCCGTCAGTGGTGGGCAATGCGCCAATCAGCGCGGGCGTGGCCAGCGCTTCGCTCGTCACGACCGGATTGTCGGCGACCAGCAGTGGCATCGTTGCTGCAATTACCATAGTCACTGCCGGCAGTAGCGCAGCGGGCTGAGGAACTGTGGCGGCCGTGGGATCGGTCCCCACTGGCAGTTGTAAAGAGCCGGCGACTGGATCGCCGACGTCGGCCGCAGGATCGAGCACTGTCATCGTATCCGGCTGCGCCGCGAGTGCTGGCTGAATTGCGAAAGTCGGCGCGCTGGCCGGCGCCGCGTCGGCATCGGCTGGGGCCATAACCGCGACGCCACTGCCCGTGTCGGCCATCGCCGACTGACTCGCGGATGCCACGGCCGGCAGACTATTCGATTCCGGTGGAAGGTTTGGGCTGGAAAAGCTGTTGATATTGCTTCCGACTTGCAGCTTCTCGAGCAGCACATCGCCGTTGGTGATATTGCCGGAGGCATTCACGTCGAGTTTGTAGTTGCTCGACGTGCTCACAGCGCCGACCTGCAGCTTCGTGATTAGCACGTCGCCGTTAGTGACCGAGCCGCTGTTATTCGCGTCGCCGGGCAGCACGTCGAAGTAGAAGTTGAAATCTTCGCCGGCGACTCCATTGCCCGACCCAGCGGCGAAAGTGCTGGTCCCGGTCGTCCATTGGCCGGCCAGTTCGGTCCCCTGGCTGTCGGACACCGACGTGGCGGCTAGGTTCATCACGTACTTTCCGGCGGCCAGCGACGACGCGAACTCCCAGGTGGCGATGTTGGACGTGCTGTTGTAGCTGAAGCCCGAGGGCGTGATCGCCGTGTTGCTGGAGTTGTAAAGCGTCAGCGCGGTGCTGGTTACGTTAACCGGGCCGCTAAAAGCGATGGAAATCTCGTTGATGTTGGTCCAGGAGACATTGGTTGCGAGCTGATCGCTGCCGGTAGGCAGTTCAAAGCCCTGCCCGCTGGCCGCCGAACTACCCAGTCCGGCCGCGTCCAGCACGCTCAAATAGGACGCCGCCCACGCCGTGCTGCTGACAAACGCGCCCATCACCGTGGGTGCGGGATCGACCGTCACGCTGGCGGTGTCGGTGGCCGTCGAGAATGGCGTGTCGCCGCCGTTGTTGCTCGTGTCGCCCACGATGCCAGGTGTTTCGTTTGCCGGATCCCAAGCCCGATAGGTGAACGAGGCCGTTTGAGTATTGCCGGCTGCGGGAACGAACTGAACCAGGTCGTTGGAATCGAGCAGCAGTGCCTGGCTAACCGAGACGTTGCCGAAGTTGGTCCACGTCGTGCCATTATCGAGCGAATACTGCCAGTAGCCCGCCGCGCTGGACTGCCCCACGACGGCGATCTGATACACGCGGTTGTCGTCGGTGATCGAATTGCCAACCATCGTCGACACGGGCACGGCGCTGCTCGTGCCTGCGTTCACCGTGATGGGCGCCAGCGTCGGGGTGATCGGCGTGAGCACCGGCGCCGTGTCGACGGCCGGGCTCTCGGTCACCGTGCCGCCCTTGCTTGTCAGATTCGCGCCCGTGGCGACCAACACCGGCAGGGTGTAAATCTGGTTGCCGCTGGTCGTGACGTTGGCGTCGATATCCACGCCGTCGATTGAACTCACCGTCAGGCTGGCGAGCGGGGTGACCTGTCCGATCGGGCCAGCGAGGGTCGCGAGCGCTCCGCTGACGACGTTCAAGCCAAAATTGCCGTCAACCTGCCCGACGTTGACCGCGCCGGCGGCGTTGATGACCGTGTTTCCCAGCAGTGTCGCGGCATTGGTGATGCTGATCGCACCGCCGGTCGATTCTTCGATGCCGTCGAGCTGGACCGCGCGATCGTTATAGGTCTGCGCGCCGACGGTCGTGACGTTTGCGAGCGAGAGCGTGCCGCCGTCGGAGGTGAGCGATGCCGGCGGCGTCAGCCCGCCGACGGCTGCGGCAAACGTCGTCCCGGGGAACCCGCTG
>DATCFX010000164.1:0-5444 GCA_036509275.1 Pirellulales bacterium
TTGCCGGTGCCGTAGAGATCTTCGAGCCGCTGCCACCACTCGACAAGCTGCTCGGGCTTTTGGGGCATGTCCTTCCAGGTGGCCACCTCGCTACGGCCGGCATACCACTTGAAGGTCTAGTTGGAGCGCGGCGTCAGAAAGCGCGCCGTGGCGGGCGTATTGGCCGCCGCGAAATCGCAGGCCGCCCGCCAATCGGCATGGTCGAGCACTTTGCCCCGACCATCTGCCCGGGGCACGCCGGGCCACAATCGCGCGGGAAGATAACTCGCCAGTGCCGCCGTTAGGACCAGGCTCAGAGCCGCGACCAACAGGCGCGCTAAGCGCGGACGACTTTGCATCGCTGACGCCAACCAGCCGACGGCGGCCAGCGCTAAGCCCAGCGGCAGCAGCGCATCACCCAGGCGAAACCAATAGTAGCGCATCCATTCCGCCGCCAGCGCAGGCTGCTGCTGCAAGACAAATGCCAGCACCAGCCCCACGATCGAGATCGCCACCGCGCCGGCCACGACCCCGCGAATGCGCGCTTGGCTGGCGCTGGGCGGATAAAGGGCGCACAGAGAAATCCATATTAAGAGCTCGAGTGCGTGCCGCTCGACGAACCAGCGATTGAAGGCCGGCGGCCAGAGATGATGATACAGCCGGCGGAAGACGTAGATCTCGTCGGCCGCGGCCGCGACTTGCGCGCTGGCGCCGTGCGCGACTTCGAGCGCCGGCAAAAGTCCCGGCAAGGCGAGCACGCCGCCGGCCAGCATCCAGGGCAACATTTTGATTAGCCGCGGCCGCTGTGCTCCCAGCCATTGCCAGCTCATGAGCACGGCAATCACGGTCCAGCCGCCAACCAGCACGTGAAAGCTCGCGGCGGCGCCCAGCCACAGCCAGGCGTGCCGCCAGTCGCCGCGAACCCACGCGGCCAGGCCGATGAAGACCAGGCCATAGGCGATCGATTTGGCTTCGAACCCGCCGACGACCCATTCGCCGGCCAACTGGCCGTGCTCGGCCAGCAAGGCGTAGAGCGCCGCAGAGAGCACGGACCACAGCGGCCGCGGCACCAGCGTCCAGCTCAGCCGCCGCCAGCCGGTGGCCAGCAGCGTCCAGCTCAGCAGCCGGCCGACCCAAGCCGTAGCCGGCAGCGACAGGATCTTCGTCAACCAGCCGCAAGTGACATAAAACACCCAGTGCGTATCGTGCGAATCGAGAAAAAAATCATCCGGCACCCAGCTCGAATCCCAGAAATGCTTCGCCTTGCACAAGTAATGTGCTTCATTCGGATCCGGCGGCGGCCAACCGGCCAGCAGCCAAAACACCGCCACGATCGCCACGACTTCGCCCACGGCCTGCAAGCGCGCGTGAGGGCAGGGGTTCAGTATCGAAGCGTGAGCGACCGGGTTTGACGACATGCCGACAGTTTACAGCTTTCCTCGCCGCGCATCTCATGCCGTGCAGCAACCGCTGCCCAATACGGTACGGACTAAAGCCCGAAGCATGGGGGCAGCGGGTGATTACTGCCTTCGTCGCCAGTAGCCCGGGCGCCTGCTCGTGTGCGCGACGGCGATAATCAGGACTGAGTCGTCAGGCCGTACTTCATAATCTCGCATGGACTTAAAGCTCAGCGCGCACCTGGCTCCAGGGAACAGCGCCCTGGGTGTCGGCCGATCGCCGCCTTAACTCGTTGAGCAGTTCCGGGTCATCCAGCGACAAGCCGGCTGGCTCCTCCGGCATGGACTCCAGGAGCCGAGAGACGAGGATGAGCCGCTCGTTCTCAGGCAGCTTAAGGGCTGCTTCAAAGATCGTCTTGGAGTCCGATTGCATGGGCGTCCTCATCTAACCGCACCGTGAGTGGCTCTTGTTTCCATATTATAAGGCACCATGCCACGGCATCGCTATGGGACAACCTGGCGGTCACGGGACCAAATCCGATGTGACCCTCGGGGTCCACTCAATTACGGTTGCGGCTCGTTGCCCCTTATTCATCATTCCGCATTCATCGTTCATCATTTCCTTTACACCAGTCCCCAGCGCTTGCGCAAAAACCATTCGGCGATGAGCAGGCCGATGGTGGTGAGGAAGAAGGGCCAGGTGTCCCAGAGGGTCTCGCGGACTTGGGTCTCGACTTCGAAATTGCGGGCCGAATGCTTCAACTCTTCGAGCAGATCGCCGAGCATCTCGGGCGCGACGGTCTTGCCGGAGGTGATTGCCGCCAGGTTCTCCATCGCGCCGCGGTCGGCGGCCGGGTTTTCCATTTCCAGGTCCTGGTCGAAGACCAGGAACCGGGCCTGCGACGAGCCGATGGTTTGGCCGCGGGTGCTGGCCTGCACGCGGATCACGTAGTCGCCCGAGTGCTGGGCGTCGAGGAACGTGCCCAGCCAGGCGTTGTCCTGGCGGCGCAAGCGCGGCTCGATTCTGCCGCCTTGCGGCTGCTCGACGGAGACGTCGAAGGTGGCGTCGGTGATCGGTTCGCCATCGGCGCCACGCGCGCCGACCGTGAACTCGACGCGGGCGCCGGGGTTGAAGCGGCGATGCTCGAGCGCGACCCAGACGCTGCCTTCGGCCGATTGATCCTTGCGGGCCAGCCACAACACGGTCTGCCGCCAGAAGCGCTTGTGGACGGCCGCAAACCCCCGGAGCCACCAGCGCCAGGTCGAATCGCCGGCAAAGGCCAGCACGCGGCCGTTGCCATAGTCTTTGGCCACTAGCAGCGGCATGCCGCGCGGACCGGTGGCCAGGACTTGCGCGCCGGGCTTGAGCTGCCGAAAGCGATTCGCCCCGTCCAGCGGCGGCAGCTCGGCCCAGACCGACGCGTTCTTGTCACGCGCGGCCAGCAGCATCAGCGTTTGCAAACTGCCGATCGCCGTGGGTTTGATCGCCAGCGGGCCGCGTTCTTGCAGGTCGCTACGAATGGGCTCGTCGAAATTCTGGCGCTCGAAGCGGTCGAAGACCACCGGGAGCACGTCGGCCAGGGCCGTGCGGCCATAACCGCCGGCGCCGAAACTGTGCAAGCCGCCGAGCATGATGAAGCCCGCCCCGCGGTTGATCGCGGCCGCCAAGTCGGTCAGCTCGTCGGGCGAAAAGGCCTGGGAATCGACGTCGCCGAAGATATACACGTCGTATTTGCCGGGCTTGAAACGCTCGGCCAGGTCCGGCGGCCGCGTCTCTTTTTTGCGCGCGTCGAGGCGCACGTAGTCCACCTTGATGTCGGGCGAGCTATCGAGCGCGCGGCGAATGAACTTCTCCTCGACTCGCGGCAGGCCCTCGACGTACAACACGTTCAACCCGCCCTTGAGTACCGTGACAAACGTGCTCATGTGGTTGTTGGTGGTGACCAGTTCGCCGGGCAGTTCGGGCAGCTTGAGCGTGATCTTCTGCTCGCCGGGAATTTGCGGCGCGTAGGACAGCTCCAACGGCAGGCGTTGGCCGTCTTGCCGCGCTTCGAGCTTGGCGCTGGCGACCGGCAGCATCTTGCCGGCGGCGTCTTCGGCCAGAAGTTGTGCGAGCACGCTCTGGTTGACGAAGCCTTCGATGCGGACGGTGGCGGCCGCGTCGAGTTGATTCTTGACGTACACGTACTGCGGCACGCGCAGGTCTTCGATGGCCACGTCGCGGGCCTGGCCCAGTCCGCGGGCCTGCCCCAGCGGCACGGCAAACAGCGGGTAGCCCAAGTCGGCCAGCCGGCGGGCGGGCACTTGCGGCGGCACGTCGCGCGGGGCGATGGCCCGCTGCGCGCCGTCGCTGATCAGAATAATGCCGGCCAGCCGCTTGCCGGCCTCGTGGCGCAACACGTCTTCGAGCACCGCGCCGATGGCCGTTTGGCGCCCCTCGGGCAGGCTGCCCAACTCCAGCGGCCGCGCGTGCAGATCGAGCGGGTGCAGTTCGGCATCGAAGGTATAGAGCTGCACGTCGAAGTCTGCTTGCAGATTCTGCAAAGCCACCTGATTGGCGGCCAGAATGCTCTTGAGCACTTCCCAGCGCGTTTCCTTGCCGGCCGCATCGGCCACCTGCATGCTCCGCGAACGATCGGCCAGCACCACCACCGTGGCCGATTGCTTGACGATCTGGCTATGCACCAGCGTGGGCCGCAACATGGCCAGCGCGACCAGCAGCACCACCAGCACGCGCAGCACGAGCAGCACTTTTCGCCGCCGGCGGCTGAGCCGATCGTGGCTCGGGCCGAAGCGCAACAGCACCAACAGGCCAATGGCCACCAAGGCCACGACCAGGTAGTTGCCGACGGGTGAAAAGATCAAACGCATGATGGTGGTGCCGCGTTAGGATCGACCGAAAAATAACTTCCGCTTTTCCAGGCCCCTCACCCTACCCTCTCCCGCAAGGGGAGAGGGGTTGCGGAGAAGTTATTTTCCGGTCGATCCTTAGGCGGCCGCGCGGGTCTCACGATAAAAACGATTGGCCAGCAGATGCTCGAGCGCCAGGATGGCGACCAGTCCGAGGATCAGCAGTGGAAACAGCTCGTGGCCCGTGCGGCCGGTTTGTACCTCGCGCTCGATTTGCTCGTCGCTGCGCGCGGGCCGGACGTGCAGACTGCCGAAAACCGCGTCCAGTTGGGGCTCGCCGATACGGGTCAATTGCGTGGCTTCCAGCGGCAAGTTGATGCTGAAGCCGAGGTTCACGCCTTCATTCCCGCCGGCCTTGACCTGGTAGTTGCCGGGCATTTCGGTGGTGGTGACGACCACCGCGTTTTGCAGCGCTTCCGGCGGCTGGCGGAATTCGTCTTTGGGCGTGATGACCTGGTACGTGGGAAAATGCTGATTGTCGGCCAGCCGCACGCTGGCGGTCTGGCCGGCCAGGTAATTCAACTGGCTTTCGGCGCTGCCAGCCAGGTAAAGCGACAGTTCGTTGGCGAGCATCACAAACGGCCAAGGCTCGAAGCCGGTGGGCAGCAGGTTCCAGCGATCGCCGCTGACGCCGCCCAGCGGTTCGGAGATCGGCGTGGTCATGGTCAGGACGCGGCCCTTGCCGAGCGATCGCTCGACCAGCGCCGGCCGGCCGTCGCTATAGGCCGCCACGATCTGGGCGCCGGCAGCGAGTCGGCTGAACTGCCAATAGCGGTAGACGGGAAACGCCTCCCAAGGCACGCTGTCGCGCAATGGCTCGAACTTTTTGAGCAGCGGATGATGACTTTCCGCCGCGGCCAGATAGACGTCGCCGTCGGGATGCCGGGCCTGCTGCCCCAGCGGGCCCGCCAGCAGCTCGTCGGCCGCGGATGAGTTGAACTGTTTGACCGGCTGGGCGTGCTCGCCGAGAAAGATGCCGACGCCCCCGCCGCCTTCGGCATACGTGCTGAGCTGTTCCCAGGCCGCGTCGGCCAGCGGCGGCGGATCGAGCAGAAACACGGCGGCGAATGCCTCGAGCTTCTGGCTGCTGATCCGATCGTAGCCGATCACCTGGCAATCGAACCGCGCCTGGTGATTGCGGCGAAAGGCGATGGGGGC
>DATCFX010000165.1:0-3161 GCA_036509275.1 Pirellulales bacterium
CAGGTGGCGCCGTGTGCCTGGCAGCCGGCCTAGGGCTGGGGCTGACGATCGTACCGATCGTGAAGAAGATCTGGACGCCCAGTTGGGCCCTGGTGAGCGGGGCGGCGGCCCTGTGGGTGCTGGCCGCCATGTATTGGGTCATCGATGTTCGCGGCTTCCGCCGCTGGGCTTTTCCGCTGGTGGTGGTCGGGGCCAACTCGATCCTGATGTACCTGATGTACGAATTAATGAGAGGCTGGATCTTCACGAACCTCAAGATCACCTTCGGCTCGGCGGCCTTTGACGGCGTCTACGGACCCATCGTCCATCGCGTGGCCGTGCTGGCCGTGTTGTGGATGATCTGCTTTTGGCTGTACCGCCAGCGAGTCTTTATCAAAATCTGAGCTGCGCGCCCGCGATTTCGTAGCGGAAGTCGTGAGACTTCCGACAAATCCCCCCTTCCAGCCGCGGATTCGCACGAATTCCGCTACTGGGTCATGGGAGTCACGGCGCTAGCGGTCGGCGAGTTTGCGCGACCGTTACATCTTCGCGCACGCCGCGTTTCATTTGCTTCCGGCGGATTAAAGATCAGCCGCGGCGCACCCCGATGCACTTACCAGTGCGCCATTTTGCGTACTTCCGGCGCAATCGGTAGACCCCTCACGCCACGCATCTGCAAGAGCACGTCATCATGAAACTCGTCGCGGATCGGCTGAAAATTGGCGGCTTAAAGTGCCTCGTCCCGCTGGCGGCGTTGGCGCTGGTGCTGGCCGTTGGCCGCGGCGCGTCCGCGCAGGGCATCCTGCTGCCCTTTGCCGGCCCAATCAACCAGTCGATGGGCGGGGCGTCCACGGCGGCGCCGATCGATGCGGCCGGCGCCATGTTCTGGAACCCGGCTTCGATCAGCGGCCTGCAAAGTTCGGAAATGTCGCTCGGCCTGGGCATGGTGCTGCCGACGACTTCGGTCGCGTCGTCGGCCACGATCCCGGGTGTGGGAACCTTCTCGGGCAGCACGCAAAGCCAGCCCGGCGTCATGCCCATTCCGACGATGGCCTTCGTCAAGAAAACCGACGACAGCGCTTGGACCTACGGCATCGGCGTGTTCAGCCTGGGTGGGTTCAGCACCAATTATCCGGCCAGCCCGTTCCCCGCCGCCAACAGCAACCCGATTCTCACGCCGCAGCCGCCGGGCGGCATCGGTTTGGGATCCGTGTATGCAATGAGCCAGATTTACCAGATCGCGCCGACCATCTCCTGCGCGGTGACCGACCGCTTGTCGATCGGCGTGACACCGACGATCAGCCTCGCCTACCTGGACATGAGCCCGCTGGTCTTTTCGCCGCCGAATCCGCCGGTGGCTGCCGGCGGTGCGGCTCAATATGGCCCCGGCTTTGGCACGCGGTTCAACTGGGGCGGCGGCGTGAACCTCGGCGCCTACTACATTCTTAACGACGCCTGGCATTTCGGCGCCACGATCAAGAGCCCGCAGTGGTACGAGCCGATCCGCATCAACTCGCAAAATCAGGCGGGCGGCCCGACGCAATCGAAGCTCGACTTGCAACTGCCGATGGTCGTCTCCGTGGGCACGGCCTACACCGGCTTCCAGCGGCTGATCGTGGACCTCGATCTGCGGTATTTCGATTACGCCAACGCCCGCGGTTTCAGCCAGTCGGGCTTTTCGCCCAATGGTGCGGTGGCCGGACTGGGCTGGAATAGCGTCTTCGGACTGGCCCTGGGCGGCCAGTACCTGCTCACCGACCGCTGGACCGTGCGCATGGGTTACAGCTACAACTCGAACCCCGTTCCCAATTCGCAATCCGAGTTCAACGTTGCCTCGCCCTTGATTTATCAGAACATCATCAGCATGGGTTTTTCGGTGCTGATTGCTAGCAACGTGAGGGCCAACCTGGCCTACTCGCACGCCTTCCAGAATTCGATCACCGGCCCGATCTACACGGCTGCCAACGCGCCGATTCCAGGCACTTCGGTGACCAACACCGTCTCGTCCGACCTGCTGCAAGCCGGCCTCAGCGTGCTGTTCTAAGCGCGCCTGTTCGACACGCGCCCCCTCCGGACGACACATGAATGTGTCGGCTAATGAGGGCGCTGGCCGGTTCAATTGACAGTTGCCCGCTGCTACAATGCCGCTCTGGGCGTTATCGCGCCAACTGCCGCATTGATCTCCCAGCGAGGCGAGCCCCGCGCCATGTCTCTGTCAACTGCAAAGTTCCTCGATGGGCTGTCCCAAGCCGGTCTGCTGCCGCCGGCAGAAATCGAAACGCTCAAGGCAGCCTCGGCCGATAAATTCGCCGAAGACGCCGACACGCTGGCTCGCGAGTTGGTCGAGCAAGGCAAGCTCTCGCGTTTCCAGGCCGCGGCCGTTTATCAAAGCCGAGCCGAAGCGCTCGTGCTGGGCAACTACCTGGTCATCGACAAGCTGGGCGCCGGCGGCATGGGCCAGGTGTTTCGAGCCCGGCACCGCCGCATGGATCGCGTCGTGGCGCTCAAGGTGCTGCCCAAGAAGCTGCTCAACTCGCCCGATGCGATCGCTCGCTTTCAACGCGAAGTAAAAGCCGCCGCGCGGCTCACGCACCCGCACATCGTCACCGCTTACGATGCCGACGAAGCGGCCGGCATGCACTACCTGGTGATGGAATACGTCGAGGGGCAAGATCTATCCGCCATCGTCAAGGCAAATGGCCCGATGAGCGTGGCCCAGGCCATCGACTGCACGGTGCAGGCGGCCCAAGGATTGGAGCACGCCCACGCCCAGGGCATCATCCATCGCGACGTAAAACCCTCGAACCTGCTGCTCGATAAGCAGGGCACCGTCAAAATTCTGGACATGGGCCTGGCCCGATTCGATAACCCGCTGGCCGACGGCAGCAGCGACGACGGGCTCACGGCGGCCGGCAGCGTGATGGGCACGGTCGATTTCATGTCGCCCGAGCAGGCCTTGGACACCAAGCACGCCGACGCGCGCAGCGACATCTACAGCCTGGGGTGTACGCTCTATTACTTGCTCACGGCGAAAAAGCCGTACGATGCCGACACGTCGATGAAGAAGCTGCTGGCGCATCGCGAGTCGCCGATCCCGTCGCTCACGGCAGCCCGGCCGGATGTTCCGCCGGCATTGGAAGCCGTCTATCGCAAGCTGGTGGCCAAGCGGCCCGAGCAGCGCT
>DATCFX010000166.1:0-8887 GCA_036509275.1 Pirellulales bacterium
AATCCGGAACGGCAGACAGATGTGGTCGGCAACCGCGCGACCCTTGCTCGTGCCGAAGATCAGCAAGTGCTTGCAGATCAACTGCTCGACCAGTTCCTCGCCCAATCCGGTCTCCTCGATGGAAGCCGGCTCGGACGGAAAGAAGTTGTCGTCGGCCAGCAACGAGGCCAGCAAGCCGTCCTTGATATCGAGCGTTTGTTGTACCGTGGTCATGGTTTCGTTCACCTTGAGAATCTTTCAACTAATCTGGCCCGGCAGCAGGCACCTCCGGCGACCGCCAGGCCCTCAGCGAGAATTCACCCGCAATGGATTGCCAGCCTTTGGAACTATGGGTCCTAATTCGCGGCGAGCAAGGGATCGGGCAATGCTCGAGCACGATGCGCCCGACGACAAGTGCGATCGTTGCCCAGCGCACGATCGCTACAAGCCGCGTGATGCGCACAGGGCTCCCGGGCCATCCGCCGCCAGCAGCGATTCGCGGTCTGTTCGCGGGAAAGTTTTCACTTCGCGGCGGAGCGCAGCCGCAAAATGCTAGAAATGAATGTCCGACGATCCGCGCGCCGGACTTTCCTCTCGGTAAAGAAATGACGATCATGCTCCCAAACCTGAAGCCAACTGCGCACAAGCTGTGGTTCCTGGTCGGCCCTTTCGACAGCTCCGAATCGGTGCGCTACCTGCCGATTTACACCGCGCCGTTCGTGGTCGGACGTCGTGGGGACCTGGCCCTGTCGCTTTCGAGCCCGGCCGTTTCTCAACTGCACGCGGAGTTCACCGAAGTCGCCGGGCGGCTGACGCTCCGCGACCTGGGCAGCACCAACGGCACCTACGTCAACGGGCAGCGCGTGACCGCTCCGGTCCGCCTTGAGGAAGACGACCTGGTGCAGTTTGCGAACCTGCCGTTTCGCGTTCGCCAGCAGAGCGCGCAGTACAGCACGCACACCGTCCAGGAAAACGTCTGCGACCGGGCCCTGGCCCTGGTGCAGTTTGACAAGCTGATGGCGGAACGGGCCGTGACGCCGTACTTGCAGCCGGTGGTCGCCATCGACACGCGGGAAGTGATCGGCTACGAAGTGCTCGGGCGGAGCCAACTGTTTGGGCTCAAAATGCCCAAGGAAATGTTCGACGTCGCGGCTCAATTGAATCTCGAGGTCGAGTTGAGCACGATGCTCCGCGGCGAGGGCATCCGTGCCTGCCAGGGACTTCCCGAGTCGCCGCACTTGTTCGTCAATACGCATCCCCGCGAATTGGCCGTGCCCGGCCTGCTCGACTCGCTCGCGGAGCTACGCGGCAATTATCCGAATCAGCGGCTGACGCTCGAAATTCACGAATCGGCAGTCACCGATCTGGCCGCTATGGCCAGCATCCGCGCCGGCCTGACCAATCTGCAGATCGGCCTGGCTTACGACGATTTCGGCGCCGGGCAATCGCGATTGAACGAGCTGATCGAAAGCCCGCCCGACTATCTCAAGTTCGACATGTCGTTGATCCGCGACATCGACACGGCGTCGGCGCAGCGGCAGCAGATCCTGGCGACGCTGGTGCAAATGGTGCGCAGCCTGTCGATTGTGCCGCTGGCCGAAGGCGTCGAGACCGAGGCCGAAAGCCGCACCTGCCAGCAATTGGGCTTCGAGTTGGGCCAAGGCTATCTGTTCGGCCGCCCCGCCGCGATTAAGCAAACTCACTTTACCAACGGACGGCCTTGATTTGCCGGCCGCTGCCAACAGCCAGCCTCGTCTGGTACTCCCCAGGCCGCTTTACACCGGCGCGGGGTTCCGCTCGGCAAAGCCCCGTTGGTGCCAGTAGGGATAGGCCAGGGTCGTGGCGCTGGCCGCATCGAGTCTGGCGATCTGGTCCGGCGTCAGTCGCCAGCCCACGGCGCCCAAGTTCTGGCGCAACTGCTGCTCGTTACGCGCGCCGACGATGACCGTGGCCACCGAAGGCCGCTCGAGCAGCCAGTTGAGCGCGATTTGCGGCACGGTTTTGCCCGTCTCGCGAGCCACTTCATCCATCGCGTCGACCACTCGGAACACGTGCTCATCGGCCACCGGCGGCCCGATGTCGTTCGAGAGCTTGCTCCGCAGCCGGCTCGTATCGGGCAGCGGCTGGCCGCGACGGAATTTGCCGGTCAGCCGTCCCCAGCCCAGCGGGCTCCAGACCACCGCGCCGACCCGCTCGTCGAGAGCCAGCGGCATCAGTTCCCATTCGTAGTCGCGTCCCACGAGCGAGTAGTAGGCCTGGTGGGCGACATAACGCGGCAGGCCATATTTTTCCGAAATGGCCAGCGACTTCATTAGGTGCCAGCCGGAAAAATTCGAGCAGCCGATGTAGCGGATCTTGCCGGCGCGCACCAAGTCGCCGAGCGTGCCTAGGACTTCCTCGATGGGCGTCACCGCGTCGAAGCCGTGCAGTTGATAAAGATCGATCGTGTCGGTGCCCAGCCGGCGCAAGCTCGCCTCGACCGAGCGGACGAGGTGATACCGCGAAGAGCCGAGATCGTTGGGTCCCGGCCCGCTGCGGAACGTGCCCTTGGTCGAGATCAGCACCTGCTGGCGGCGGCCTTTGATGGCCTGGCCCAGAATCTCTTCGGCCATGCCGTGGGAATAAATATCGGCCGAATCGAACATGTTCAGCCCGGCTTCGAGGCAGATATCCACCAGCCGCGTCGCCTCGGCCACGTCGGTCGTGCCCCAGGCTTTGAACAATTCGCTGCCACCGCCGAAGGTGCCGGTTCCCAAACTCAGCACGGGAACCTTGAGACCCGAGGCTCCCAGTTGCCGGTATTCCATGCTCATCGTCCCTCTCCTTGCTCTACCATGCGGATTGGCGAAATGGATCGAAATGGCGATCGCTGCGCTTGCAGCCCAGGATAGCAGCCACGAGCGCCGCCGCCAGGGTGCCCGGCAGCGGAGGTTGGGGGATCGTCTGGCAGCGGCTTGCCGGCGAATTTCCTTCGGCCCACAATAGTGTCCTGCTGTGGTCAAATTGCAAGTAGCAACTCTCGGGTTTTTGCCTCAGCGGCACAGCCATCCGGTCGTCTAACATGCAGAAAAGCCGCATCATGTATGTGGAGAATAAAAACACGGGCGATGCTTTTATCGGCCGGGTAAAGTTCTCGAAGACTGGCAGGACGCTTTACTACCGGGACAAGGTTTTCCAATCGTCAGGTGGGCGAGGCATTTGCGGCAACTACATAGAAGTCAAAGGCGACTTCAACGAAAAGTTGACCGAGGAAAGTTATCGGGAGCAGTTTTCGCGTCGCATCGAATGGTGGATTTCCGGCCCCAAGAAGAACGGCTGCGACAGCCACTACGAAAAAACCAATTTGACGATTGACGAAGACGTTGCTGAAAAATATTGGACTTCGATACGTGGTTGTCAGCCGTCTGAATAGATGGTAAAGCGTGCGGTGTTCGCGTTTTCATCTCTAACCAGACCTCCATCGTGTGCGAGATCCAATGAACCGCGGATGGTATCAACTATGCGTGGCGGCTGCGCTACTGTGGGGCAATCTGGCGGCGATTGCCGAGCCCTTGCGAGGTCATCAGCCGCAGGTCGCGGTCGAGGCCGAAACTCGGCTCGATTGGACGTTTGCCCTGGCCAATCAGAGTTTGCCAACCGCGCCGGCCGACTGGCTGCCGGGCTATGAGTCGACTGCTCAGAGCTACGAGCTGTTCGTTCCGCCAAATCTGAACAAACGCAAGCCCGCGCCGCTGGTGCTGTTCATTTCGCCCAGCGACAAGCCGGCCGGCTGGAGCCAATGGCAGTCGATTTGCACTCGCTCGGGCGTGATGTTTGCCAGTCCGCTGGGCGCGGGCAACGCTTGTCCGCTGCGTCGGCGGGTGCGGATCATCCTCGACGTGCTGGACGATCTTCGCCGCCGCCAGCCGATTGACGCCGATCGCACCTACCTGGCCGGGTTCTCCGGCGGGGCCCGCATCGCGTGCGCCGTGGCCTTTGCGCTACCGGAGTATTTCGGCGGCGTGATCCCGATTTGTGGGGCCGGAAAGCTGCGGGACGAGACGTGGCTGCGGCAGCGCGTCGTGGATCGCTTGAGCGTGGCGCTGGTCACCGGCGACCAGGATTTTAATCGCGCGGAACTCGAGCGGCTGCGCGGGCCGCTGTTGGTCGATGTCGGCGTGCGCGCCAAGGTCTGGACCGTGCCGGGCCTGGGCCATGCGATCCCGGACGATCGACAGCTTGCCGCGGTATTTGCGTGGCTGGAAGAAGCGGCGCCGCGCCGCCGCGGCAAAGCTCAACAATGGCCGGCCATGCGGATCACCGGCAATTCGGCCCCTTCGCGCGCCCAGTGGGCCGACGCCCTGCTGACCGAAGCCCGCGAGCGGCTGGCGAAAAAACCGACGCTGTTCTCCGGCCTGATGCAGCTTCAAGGCCTGTCAGTGCGCTGGCCGGACGTGCCCGCCGCGGTCGTCGCCCACAAGCTTCTGCTCGAATATGATGCGCGGACCGAGCGTCCTTGGGAGCAGGACGATCTGGCCGAGCAGCGGCGCTACCTGGTGGCCGAGGCCCGCGCGACCGATGCGTATGCCTCCGGCCCGCTGCCGCCGCAATACGCGAAAGAGCGCGGGCCGATGACCCGCTCGGCGTTGGAATTGTGGAAGCAGGTTTTGGCCGACGACCCCGACGGGCCCAACAGCAAAGTGGCCGCCGAGCGCATTGCCGAACTCGAAAAGTCGGCGGCCCAGTAGCGATTTCCGCTCTCGCGCCGGATCCGCGCGAACCGCCGATGGCTTCAAGGGTCGGAAGTGCCAGCGATTTTCCACAGGTGCTGGTCGCTGCGAAAGTAGATGGCGTCGCCGGCCACGGCGGGCGATGCGTACATCATTTCGCCAAGCCGATTTTTCGCCACGATCTCGCCCTTGTCGCCGTCCACGCGCACCACTCTAGTCACGCCTTCCTGATCGACGCAGTAGAGATGCCCGCCGGCCACAACCGGCGTCGCCCAAAAACGACCAGTCAAACGCAGCCGCCACAAGATCCCGCCATCCGTGGCCGAGCCACACGTCAAGGCGCTGGCCCGATTGATCGCAAACACCCGGCCACCGTACACGACGGGGCTGCCATTGCCGAGAGCCAGTTTGCTCGATTGCCATAGCACTTCGGCCGCGCCGCCGGATGCCCCGCGCTTGAGGGCCGTCAAACCTTCGGACGGCACAAACACCTTGTCGTCGATGCCCAGCGGCGAGGGAATGTCGTCGCAGGTTCGCTCGTAGGTCCAGAGTTGTTTGCCCGTGGCCGGGTCGTAACCCGAGCAACCCTGGGGATCCTGCACGACCAAGACTTCCTTCTGGCCCTGGCCGGCGGCAGCGATCGTCGGCGAAGACCAGGCTCCGCGCACGCGCGGACGTTCGAGCCGCCAGCGCGTTTCTCCGGTCGAGCGATCGAGCGCCGCAACGAATGAATCGCCCTGCCCCTCGACTTGCACGATCACGGACTCGCCCGACACAACCGGCGAACTGGACATGCCCACGTCGTTTCCCGCGTCGGGATAATCGTAAGCCAGCCCGCGATACCAAATCAGGTTTCCGTCCAGATCCAAGCAAGCCAGGTCGTTGGAAGCAAAAAACGCGTAAACGTGCCGGCCGTCGCTGGCCGGCGTCGGAGCGGCAACCGCGCTCGAGGGATGACACTGCGTACGCCCGGTGGCCCGGAATTCCCGCTGCCAGAGTTGCCGGCCCGAATCGGCCGCGATGCACACGACGTACAATCGATTCTCGGGCTCGCCGCCGGATGCGGTGACAAAGACGCGCCGGCCAACGACGATCGGCCCGGAGCGCCCCCGGCCGAGCAAGCTGGCCTTCCAAGCGACATTCCGCCCCGATGCGGCATCCCACTCGACGGGCGGATGGCTCTGCTGGGCGATGCTCGAGCCGCGCGGGCCGCGGAACTCGGCCCAATCGGCTCCGCCGATCGCCAAGACCATAGCCGCACAGCTTGCCACGGCAACCGTCTTACTTCGTCTCATCGCGCGATTCCGAAGGTTCGTGCCGAGCGGTGGGTTGGACGCCACTTGAAAGAATCGCCGTGCCGACAGAATCGCAAACTCGGAACTGAAATCCCCAATCTTGCGCCCAACTCTGGGTTTGTTCGTTCTGGCAAATCTTCAGCAGAATCAGGTTGCGTCCCGGCTCGAGCGTGGCGTGCGATTGGTATTGATCGATCGAGGCGCCGGTGTGGTAAATCTTGTGCCGGTCGATCAGCTTTCCGTTCAGCCAGAGCTTATTGGCGCAAGCGCTCGCCAACCGCAAATCCACGTCTTGCCGGCGCGGGCTGTAGAATTCGGCGGCGGCATAGGCCGCGCAGCCCAGGTCTTTGCCCAATACCTGGTTCAGATCGACTTTGCCTTCCCGATCGGACGTGGTATACGCTTGCCATGCGACGTCGGCCGCCTTACCAGGATAGCGGGCCGCGAAATCAACGCTCTGCTCCGGCGGATAAACGGCATCGAAGCCGACACCGTTGCGATTATCGAACGGCCCGACGACCCGCCACGTCGTGACAAAGCCGAAATGGCGCGGCAGGTCGACCTTTTGCTTGAGCCCAGTCAGTTCCTTGTCGAGTTGTGCAATCTGGTCGAGATCGCGCGCGGCATCAAATGCACGGCGCAGCCTGGCAATGCCCTGTGCGAGTTGGGGTTCGGCGGTTGCCGGCTGCTGGGGGGCCGCGCCCTTGGCGTCGCCGCGGCCGACCAGTTGCAGGCCTTCGCTCGTAAGCCGGGCCACGGCGTCCCGCCGCAGCTCCACGCTCGGATCGTTCAAAAAACGCGGAATCATCCGCTCCGCCGCCGCGGGGTCGACTTTCGCCAGCCAGTCATACGCCAGCCGTCGCGCAAGCGGCGAGTGGCTCGTGTCGAGGATCAACCGCTCGAGCGCCGCCTGCGGCAACTTCTGCCCCTGGGCCAAAGCCCGCTCGGCCACAGCGTCGATTGCCGCCCGCAGGTAATTGGCGGCCAGCGGCCCGGCATCATCCAGGGCCGCCAGCAGCGTGGGCAATTGGGCCGCGTCGGCCGCCGCCACGACGCTCCAGGCCCCGACGGCGGCCCGGTTGCCGGCCGCATGGTGCCCAACCTTTTTCAACGTGGCGAGCGATTCATCCAGCGGCCCGGCCGCCGGAACTGCGGCCGCCGTCAACAGCAATACGCCCGAGCACATCCACGCGGCGAGCACGATTCGACGGATACCAAACGCTGGCCGCGGCATAAGGGCTTCTCAACTCGATTCGGGCAAGCTGCTGATGACGCATGCTTGGCACTACGCGAACAGGGCCGCGATCGGCTGGCCGCCGTCGGTGAGCGGCACGGGTCGCGTGCCGGCGTAGATTTCGGTCGCGGGATTGATCCCCAGCGCGGCATGCACCGTAGCATGAAAGTCGGGGATGCTGACCGGTTTGTCTAGCGGCAGCTTGGCCAGTTCGTCGGTCACGCCGTAGGCGCCGCAGTGCCGCAGGCCGCCGCCGGCGAGCAGTAGCGAGAAGGCCGTGCCCTGGTGCCCGCGTCCTCCGCCGCCGTCAAAAGCTGCCGGCCGGCCGAATTCCGTGGCCACGACCACCAGCGTTTTGTCGAGCAGTTTTTGGGCTTCCAGGTCCGAGATCAGCGCGGCCAAGGCCGTGTCGAGTTCCTGGATCAGAATGTGCTGGTTCAACTGGCCGGCGTTGTGCGTGTCCCAGCCGGTACCGTTGATGAAGTTGAGATTGTGCGACACTTCGATAAAACGCACGCCGGCCTGCACCAGCCGCCGGGCCAGCAGGCAGCGCTGACCGAACTCGCCGCCGTAGCGCGCTCGCAAGGCCGCAGGCTCGGCAGCGAGTTGAAAATTCTGCATGAAACCGGGCCCGGCCAGGCGCATGGCTTCGGCCTGCGCCTGCTCGTAGTCGGCCAACAGCGAGCCGCTGGCCGCCGGGTGCTGTAGGCTGGCGAGCAACTGCTGGCGGCGGTGCATGCGGTCGGGCTGGACGAAATCCGGCAAGGTAAAGCCGGAAGGTCCGGCGCCGGTATCGACCAGGTAGATAAATCCGTGCTTGGCACCCAGAAAGCCGGGCCCGCGGCTGACGTTGGGATACCCGATGAGCATGTAGGCCGGCACGCCGGTCGCGGCCGCACCACGCTGATGCGCCACGAGCGAACCGATCGACGGATACGCGATGGCGCCGCTGGTCGTGCGGCCGGTATGCACGAGGTTGGTTGCGAAGGCATGTTCATCGATCACGCGATGATTCACCGTGCGGACAATCGTCAGGCGATCGGCCAGCGGGGCGACCTTTGACAAATGCTCGCACACCCGCACGCCCGGCACCGAGGTTTCGATCGAACGGTAATAGGAGCCGGGCCGTTTGGGTTTGCTCTTCGCATCGCCCAGCGACTTGGGATCGAACGTGTCGATCTGGGCCATGCCGCCGCCCAGCCAGATGAAAATGCAATGCTCGGCCTGGCCCACTGGCGGGGTCGTCTCGGCCGCGGATACGGTCGAAGCCAGGGGCACGGTTGCGGCCAGCTTGAGAAACGTGCGGCGTTGCATGAGAAAGGTTCTCGGTTCAGGCAGGTTCAATGGCGACGGATCGGGGCATCACGGAGAAAACACGAACTCCGGCGCATTCACCAGCGCCCACAACACATCTTCCAGCCGCTCGCGCCACTCCGGCGTCAAGCGTTCGGTCGGCGGATCGCCACGGCGGGCGGCCGCTTCTTCTTGTTGTCTCAAAACGGTCGACTCGGGGTCCAGATGGTTCGACCACGAGACATAACGCTTCGGTCCGCGCGCCGACGCGCTGGCGGCGCTCGGCTGGACGTCGCGGCCGCGCGAGGCATAGCCCGAGCGCAGGTATTCGACCAGCGACGCGCGCTCCTGGGGCGTGGGTTTCCGGGTCAAGATTC
>DATCFX010000167.1:0-1889 GCA_036509275.1 Pirellulales bacterium
TAATCTTGACCAGGATTTTCCACAGGTCGTCCCGGTCGGCAAGTTTTGGGAATTGCCCCGCAGCGGCCCCGTCGATAAAGCTGTGAAACGCGCTGAGGGCCATATCTTCTTCATCCGCCCAGCGCGGCCGCTGGCTGCCGAGCCGTTGACGGGCTAATCGCACCAGGCGATCGTACACCTCGCGAAAGAGATGCTGCGCGCAGACGCTTTGGCCATCGCGGAGGCTCGTGAGCCAGAGGGTGACGGATTCGTCAGCGCTCATTGTCCGCCGTGCTTGATCGCCAGGGAGGTATAAGCCAACTCAAGGTATCACGCTGAGCGGCGCGATGCCAGTTTTCTGGCTCATTGTGTTGGCTCCCTGCCAACAGGTCCGGCGGAATGTTGGCCATTTCCCCCGATCGGCGCGATAGGATGAGTCCGAACCTTCGCCGATCCAAACGCTCCCGAGGACAAAATGGGAGACGGACTCACGTTCCCAGAGCTGATTGCTCGCGTTCGCGCGGGCGACGAGGAGGCGGCCCGGGAGTTGGTGCGCGCCTACGAACCGCACGTCCGCCGCCTGATTCGCGTTCGGCTGACCGATCCGGGCTTGAAACGCCAGATGGATTCGGTGGACATCTGCCAGAGTGTGCTCGGCAGCTTTTTTGTCCGCGCGGCCCTTGGCCAGTACGACATCGACGCTCCCGAGCAGCTCATCAAGCTGTTGGCTACGATGGCCCGCAATAAGCTGGTCAATCACGTCGACCAGCAGCATGCGGCGCGGCGCGACGTACGCCGCAATGAAAAGACCAGCGCCAATGCGTTGGACGTGGCAACCAACGGACCGACGCCCAGCCGCATCGTTTCAGCCCGAGAGCTGCTGGCCGAAGCGCGCAGCCGGCTGACTCCCGAAGAGCGCTATCTCGTGGAACAGCGCAGCGGGGGCCGGACCTGGAACGAGTTGGCCACGGAGCTTGGCCAAACGGCTGACGCCCTGCGCGTGCGTCTCGGCCGCAGGCTGAAACTGCTGGCCGCAGAGTTAGACCTCGACGGTGAAATTTGACCCCGCACAACGAGCAACTCGAACACTGGCTCACGCGGCTACGCGTTGATTAGGATCGGCCGAAGAATAACTTCGGTTTTTCCCGGCCCTCTCCCGCAAGGGGCGAGGGGGTTGCGGAGAAGTTATTTTTCGTTCGATCCTTAGCGCAGGCGGTGTTGCAGAGCGACCGCTTTCGTCGCCGCGCGTGCAGCGTCATTACGGCTTGGAGAAATCGATCTTCGGCGCTTCGGAGACGGCTTCGGGCGGCTTGAGATAGGGGGCCGGGCGCACGGCGGCCAGTTGGGCGAAGAAGCTGTTGGGAAATGTTTGCGTAAATAAATCCAACTCGCGCACCGCGTCGTTGTAGCGGCCGCGCTCGACCGACAGCCGGTTCTCGGTTCCCTCGATCGTGTCCTGCATCTTCATGAAGGCTTCGTTGCTCTTGAGCTGCGGATACTGCTCCTGCAACATCAGCAAGCGCGAGAGGGCCGAATTGAATTGGTTGGCCGCGGCGGCCTTGGCGGGCACATCGTCCTTGTCGGCCTGGAAGTACGCCTTGCGGGCGTTGGCGATGCCCAGAAACACCTTCTGCTCCTGGCCGGCGGCGCCCTTGACCGTGGCCTCGAGTTGCGGCACCAGATCGAAGCGGCGCTGGAGCTGCACTTCGACCTGTGCCCATTGGCTTTGCACGTTCTGGTCCAGTTGCTTCGCGCGGTTGTACTCGGCCACACCGAAGGTCGCCGCGCAGCCGCCGACGAGCAGGGCCACGGCCACCACGATCAGGCAGCCAATGAATAACGGTTTCATGCTTCAGCCCCTTTTGGCAGTGATCTAGCTGCGGACGATCCTTATTGAAAATTCACCGAGT
>DATCFX010000168.1:0-1208 GCA_036509275.1 Pirellulales bacterium
GACGGCGGCGCCCGCGCCGCCGATGTCGTCGCCGATGTACATCGTGGTGTTGATGGCGTTGATGCCGCCGCTGTTAGGACCCGTGCCGGGGTTTTTGTCCAGCAACAGCGTGCCCATGTTGACGAACGTGGCCCCGCTGTAGCTGTTGGTCAACACGCCGTCCAAGACCAGCGTGCCGGTGCCGGTCTTCTCCAGGGCAATGCCGCTGCCGCCCAATGCGCCGCTGATCGTGAGCGTGCTATTGACCGCGGTCGAGATATAGGTTCCGGTCTCCACGGCGGCCAGACCGGTCATCGCCGCTTGATCGATGATGCCGCCGCCCATGTTCACGGCGCCGACCCAGAAGTTCGTGCCGGACAAGACTTGCAGCGAGCCGCCGGTCAGCGAGCCGTTGATGCCGCCGGACACCGTGTTGCCCGTGTTGCCGTAGCCCAGTCCGTCGAGCGTGAGCGTCTTGTTGGCGATGCTCAGCGTGTTGCCGGCGCCCGGATCGAGTTGCAGGGTCGCGCCGGCGCGCACCGTGACGGCGCCGGTCGAGCCGCCCAGGGCCCCGGTGACGGTGGCTTTCAGAATGCCCTGCGCGATGTTGGTCGAGGCGCTATATAGGTTCTGATTGGTCAGCACCAGCGTGCCGCTGCCGTCTTTGACCAAGGTGCCCAGGACCGTGGCGCTGCTGGTAATGGCGTTGCCGGAAATCTGGCTGTTGATCGTGGCCTGAATCGTGCCGCCGTCGGACGCGCCGGTCGTGATAAAGCTGCCCGAGGCCGCCAGGTTCAGCACCGCCACCGAAATGCTGCTGGGGCTTGCGCCGTCCAGAAAAATGACCCGGCCGGAGTTGACGTTCAACTGCACGTCGCCGGTAATGGTCGCGCCGGCGCCGATCAGCAGCGAATTGACGTTGACGATGCCGTTGGGATACAGGCTGGCGAGATTATTGAGGTTGACCGTCGTGCCGGGCGCGATGTAGACGTTGCTCGAGGTATTGGTCGGCGTGGCAACCCCATTGACGACGGGCGAAAACCCATTGATGTACATGCTGCCTGGCGTCGTCGTGACGTTGCCCAACCCCTCGATCGCCACGCCCTGTTCGATCGGCACGTACGTGGCCAGATCCAACGGATCGAGCGAGCCGGCGGACGTATCTTCCACTCTGGCGAACGGCAGGATGCCGTTGACCAGGACTCCGGCGCCAGTGGGCACGGCGCCCA
>DATCFX010000169.1:0-3692 GCA_036509275.1 Pirellulales bacterium
CCTGCTGGAAATGACTCCCACGAAAGAAGACGAGCTGACGGCCGATGCCCGATTCCAGAAGATTTTTGCATCCTGAAGCGATCAAGCGGATTGCGCGGCTCGATCTGCGCGCCCGGTTTGTCGTCGAAGGATTTCTCTCCGGCGTGCATCGCAGCCCCTACTTCGGCCAGTCGGTCGAGTTTCTGCAGCACCGCGAGTACACGCGCGGAGACGATCTGCGCCGCGTCGACTGGAAAGTCTGGGCCAAGCAGGACCGCTACTACCTCAAGCAATACGAAGAAGACACGAACCTACGGGCCACGCTACTGGTCGACGTGTCGGCCAGCATGCGCTACGGCGCGGGGCCGCTGAACAAGTTCGAATACGGCGCGACCGTGGCGTGCAGCCTGGCCTACCTGCTGTTGCGGCAGCAGGACGCCGTGGGCTGCGTGTCGTTCGACTCGGCCACGCGCGCCAGCGTGCCGCAGCGCAGCCAGCGACAACATCTGGAGGCGATTATCCGGGCCCTGGAAGTCAGCGCCCCGGAGCACAAAACCGATCTCGGCCGCATCCTCCGCCACGTCGCCGAGAGCTATCCCCGGCGCGGACTGCTGGTGCTGGTCTCCGACCTGCTGGTCAACCGGCCAGAGCTGTTCAAGGGCCTGGCGATGCTGCGGCAGCGGGGCTTTGACATCATGCTGTTCCACGTGCTGGACGACGACGAGTTGGATTTTCCGTTTAGCGGGGCCACGCGCTTCGACGGCTTGGAAGTGCCCGAGCGGCTGACGTGCAATCCCCGGGCGTTGCGCGAGGGATACCTCGAAGCGCTGGCGAAGTATCTGGACGAGATTCGGCATGGTTGTGCGCGGCAGGCGATCGACTACGCCTTGCTGCGCACCAGCCAGCCGCTGGACGTACCGCTGGCCGCGTTTGTCTCCAGCCGCCAGCGTGGCGCCCGAACGACGAGCAAGTAAAAAACAGGTGACATTTAGCCGCGGGATTTATCCCGCGCGGGATAAATCCCGCGGCTAAATACCGGTAAACAACGAATTAACGCGTTAACGATGCCGACTTTTGCCCATCCCGCGCTGCTCTGGGGCCTGGCTCTGCTGAGCCTGCCGGTGTTGATCCATTTGATCAACCTGGTGCGGCAGCGGCACGTACCTTGGGCGGCGATGGAGTTTCTGCTGGTCAGTCAGCGCAAGAACAGTTCCTGGATCCGCTTCCGCGAGCTGCTGCTGCTGGCGCTGCGCATGGCGGCCGTAGCGGGCGTGGTGCTGGCCCTGGCCCAGCCGCTGTTGAACCACGAGATCGGCTTTCGATTCGGGCGGCAGAAGACGCATCTGGTCGTGCTGCTGGACGACAGCTTCTCGATGTCGGACCGGCAGTCCGACACGAGTGCTTGGGACCGCGGCAAAGAGGCGATTCAGCATATCGGCGACGACGCGGCGCTGCGTTCGTCGCCGCATGCGTTCACCCTGCTGCGCTACTCCCGCGCGCACGGCGCGCTGGGCAGCCGCCCCGACCTGCTCGAAGAATCGATCGACTCCGGTTTCGGCGGCCGCCTGGGCAAGCTGCTGGGCGACATGCCTGTTTCGCAACTTGCGGTGGGTCCGCGGCCGGCCTTGGAAGCCGCCGAAAAGCTGCTGGACGCATCGGCCGGCGACAGCGTGATGCTGTACCTGGTCACCGATTTCCGCACGGGCGACTGGGACGAGCCGGAAGATCTCGTGCGGCTGCTCGAGCGTTTCAACCAGCGCAACGTCCGCCTGCAATTGATCGCCTGCGCCGAAACGCGGCACGCGAACCTGGCCATCGCGGCCCTGCAGCCGGATTTCGGCACGCGCGCCGCAGCCGTGCCGGTGCCGATGGAGATTCGGGTCAATAATTTTTCGGACGAGCCGGCCCGCGACGTGACCGTCGCCCTGGAGGAAGATGGCGTGGCCCGGGCCCCGGTGCGCTTCGACGAGATTCCGGCCGGCGCCAGCCAGTCGCAAAAGTTCGCTTCGTACTTTGCCACGGCCGGGCAGCACGTGGTCTCGGCCCGGCTGGTGGGTGACGCCGTGGCGCTGGACAACGCGCGGTGGCGCGTGCTCGACCTGCCGCTGAAGGTGCCGGCGCTCATCATCGACGGCAACGCCGATAGCCGCGAGGCCCGCTTTCTGGCGACGCTGTTCGCCCCGGGCGGTGCCGTCAAGACCGGCATCGACCCCAGCATCGAACGCCCCGGCTTCTTGAACGATCACCCGCTCGACGGTTTCCAATCGATCTACCTGCTCAACGTCGGACGCCTGGACCACGCGGCCGTCGCGGCGCTGGAACAGTTCGTGCGCGCCGGGGGCGGGCTGGGCATCTTCATGGGCGACCGGGCGCAGGCCGATTTCTACAACAAGCAACTCTACCGCAACGGCCAGGGATTCTTTCCGCTGCCGCTGGCCGGCGCTACCCGGCTGCTGGTCGACCGGTTGGACAAAGCGCCCGACCTGGAAGTCACCGATCATCCGGTGTTCAAAGTGTTCCTGCTGCACGGCGTGCAGGCGCTGGACACCGTGACGGTCGAGCGGTTTTTCGCGGCCCTGCCGGGTTGGAAGCCTGCTCGCGATTCGCAGACGCAAATCATCGCCCGGCTGCGCAACGGCTCGCCGCTGGCCGTGGAAAAGATTTTCGGCGCCGGGCGCGTGCTGGCCGTCATGACCACGGCCGGGCCGGTCTGGAACAATTGGGCCCGCGACCCGAGCTTCGTGGTCGCCATGCTGCAAATGCAGGCCTATCTGGCTACCCGGCCGGGCTCGGGGCAGGATCGCATCGTGGGCTCGCCGATCGAGTTCAAGCTGGATCCGACCCGCTACGAGCGACAGATGAAGTTGTTGCCGCCGGAGGCCGATCCGCTGGGGCCGCGCGCGTTTCAGGCCACCGCCGGCCAGCAGGAATTGATCGTCACGATCGAAGATCCCGACGCCAGCGGCATCTACGAACTGCAACTGACCCGGCTGGGCAGCGGCGTCGAACTGCGGCGCTGGGCCGAGAATGTCGATGCCGACGAAGGCGATCTGGCGCTGCTCAATAGCCGCGAACTGGCCGAGCGGCTGGAGCCGGTGAAATACGAGTATTGGCAAGCCGGCCAGTTCAGCGGCAATCGGCAGGAGTTGGCCGGCACGGATCTGACCGATTGGGTGCTGTACTTGCTGATCGCGATTCTGATTGGTGAACAGGCCCTGGCGTATGTCGCCAGTTATCATCCCCCCGCCGCGAAAAGGCAGGGCCGATAATGGGCGCAGTCCTGCTGGCTCAAGCCACGGCGCGGCATACGTTCGAGTTCGGCCGCATCCAGACCGAAGCCGATTGGCTCGCGCCGCTGCTGGTCTTCGGCGCGGTGCTGTTGTACGCGGTGTATATGTATCGCCGCGATACGGTCGAGTTGGGCGGCCTGTCCAGCGCCGTGCTCGTGTCACTGCGGATGCTGGCGCTGGCCGGCTTGCTGCTGATTTATCTCCAGCCTCAATGGCGCAACGAGCGCGACGTGGTCCACAACTCGCGCGTGGCGGTGCTCGTGGATACGAGCCTGAGCATGGATGCCGAAGATACCGACGCCACGCCCGGCGGCGCCACGCGGGCGCAAAAGGTGGCGGCCACCCTGGCCGACAACAAGCTGTTGCGGCAATTGCAGGCGGTTCACGACGTGCTCGTCTACCGCTTCGATCGCGACCAGCAGC
>DATCFX010000170.1:0-1576 GCA_036509275.1 Pirellulales bacterium
CTGTGTATTACCCACAATTTTTACAAGGTGGTCGGTTTGCTGGCAAATCGCTAATCGCTGCCTGCCACGGCAGTAATGGCTTCTGGCCTGCGGCGGCGCGCGGTGTGCATAGAGCCCTGGTTCACGCCAGGGAGCGAAGGCGGGATGGTTTTTTGACGCTCGCGGAGGAAAAGCGTCGTTCCCGCATGCACGGAGGTGCCGGCAATGATTGCGTTAGAGTTGGAGATCGAATCCTGGGCGAAACAACAGTTCGGCAATTGCCAGTTGGGTGACCGACGGAGAACCAACCGGATGGTGAAAATCGCGGCTCAGGCGGCGGCCAGGCCCGACGCCTCGACACCCAAGCAGACCGAGTGCTGGGCCGATTGCAAGGCCGCGTATCGTTTGTTCGACCAAGACGACGTCACTTTCGACGCCGTGATCGCTCCGCACTGCGCGCTCGCGCGTGCCGTCGGGTCGGGCACTTACCTGGTGATCAACGACACGACGGAGTTGCACTTCGGTTATCACCGCGACCTGCCTGGCACGGGCCGCGTGGGAAGTTTTGGACAGGGCTTCTATCTGCACACGGCCATGATCCTCTCCGCCAACCACGATGAACTGCTCGGCCTGGCGGGCCAGGATCTCTATCAGCGGCCGCTGAAGAAGGTGAAACGCGTCGGCTCGGCCAAGCGTAAAAGCCGGCCGCGAGAAACCGATGTTTGGGGGCGAGTCATCGATCGGGTTGGCCCGCCGCCGGAAAAAGCGTGCTTCATTCATGTGTGCGACCGCGGGGCCGACAACTTCGACGTTTATTGCCACCTGCTCGAGCAGCGATCGGGTTGGGTGATTCGCGCCGCCCAGTTGAAACGCGTGGTGCGCGATGCCCAAGGGGACGAGCGACGCTTGGGCGAGCTATTGAGCACGCAGCCCTTGGCGGGCACGTACGAGCTTGGGGTCCGCGCCAGCAAGGGCCAGCCGGCGCGAACGGCGAAAATGGAAGTTCGGCACGTGCGCCTCACCATGCCGCGGCCGCGCTCGGGCGTGAGCCCGTATGTCCGCAAACGCGGCGTCACTGAAATCACGATGTGGGCCGTCGAGACCCGGGAGATCCAGGCACCGCGCGGCGTCAAGCCGCTGCACTGGATTCTGCTGACCGCGGAGCAGGTGCTGGGATTCGAGGATGCCTGGCGCGTGCTGGAATGGTATGAAAAACGGCCGCTGATCGAGGATTATCATAAGTGCATCAAGACCGGCTGCCGCGTCGAGTTCCGGCAATACCGGACGGGCGATCGCTTGGCCCCAGTCATCGGCATGCTGAGCGTCTTGGCGGTGCGGCTGTTGCAGTTGAAGATGATTGCGCGTCGGCAGCCCGAGCAAGCCGCGGCCAACGTGGTGCCCGCCGACTGGCTGAAGGCGCTGCCGCGGTTGTTGAAAAAACGCTCGCCGATCAAGACGGTGCGGGACTTCTTTCGCAATCTGGCGGCTCTCGGCGGCTTTCTGGGACGAAAAGGCGATGGAGAGCCCGGCTGGCAAACCATCTGGGGCGGCTTGGAAACCCTGCTGCTCTGCCTCCGAGGAGCCCAAGCCCTCGGGT
>DATCFX010000171.1:0-3296 GCA_036509275.1 Pirellulales bacterium
ACTTCTCGCCCCTTCTGACGACAATGGCGACGTGCCGCCCGGCGGCAGTCACGGTCAGCTCGGCAATCTCATCGCAGGCGATCGGCGGCTCCCCGCCGACGATGGCCAGCCACTTCGAGCCTGCCAAGGCAGTGTAGGCGATATCCTTTGCGTCGGAGAGAAAACGGATCGGGCCCGGGCCGATCCCGTCGTACTGCTGCCCCGGCTGACCGTCAAGGACGACGCGCCATTGGAGTCCGCTCTTGGCCGCATAGGCCACATGGCGGCCATCTGGGCTGAAAGCCAGTGAATCGGCTGCAACTTCGTCGTACTGGGGGCCGGGCTGGCCGTCGACGATCGCCTGCCACTTCGGGCCAAGCCTGGCTGCGTACGCCGTGCGCTTGCCGTCTGCACTAAACGCAATCCAGACGCCCGACGATGAGACGGCGATCTGGTCGTACTCAGGTCCCGTACGGCCGCCAATTGTCGGAATCCACGTGCGATGCGGCCGTTGCCCGGTACAGGCAACGTAGGCGATCTGTGTTCGATCAGGGTTGAGCACTGGGCACGACACGTCCTCATAGGTCGGTCCCGATTGGCCATCGATGGCTACGAACGCCTTCCGCGTGATTTCAACGGCCGTGTACGCCACGACGCTTTGGTCCGCGCGAGCTGACACCAGGTCGATCCACTCGTCGCACTCGGGCCCAGCCACGCCGTTGACGACCAGTCGCCATCGGCCGCGGTCGGCACGGGCGTAGACGACCGGGGTTCCACTGTTGCCGAGTACAGGTCCGTCGTGTTTCGGCAGCGCAATCGCATCGGATTCCGCAAGCACCTTGCCGTCGACGCTGAGTCGGTGTTTTCGGCCGTGACGCTCGACCACGGCGACATGCGACAGATCGTCGCTGATCAGAACCTCGGCCGGTTGACTCACGACGGCAATCCGCCGCTGCTCGACACGTCCGCTGGGCGGCGGACCGGCAAACACAACCGGTGCGGCGGCGCTACATGTCGAAAGGATGAATCCTGCCAAAGCAATCGTAAGCGGCTTCATGGCAGACCTCCACATAGCTTACGGGAATTCCAACCGTCCGCCAGCAATTCAGGATACCGCGTGAGAGGTTTCGGATGAAGGGTCCGCCCGGGCTCCCTCTGGACCTGCTCGGCCGATTGTCGTTGCGCGCGGAGGTGCGATCCACCGCCGCGCGCTAGCCGGTAGCGGCCGCACCGATGGCGAGGCCCTGCTTCCGGATGAAACACGTGGAAGCGCTCGTCGCTACCAGCGGCGCCATCGGGGACCGTCAACGGCAGGTTTCTGCTGCGCGATGCACTGCGGCCGCCACGCCGAGACGGGCGGATGTTATGCCTGCCGCCGATTAAACATCGCCTGCTACGACGGACGATGCACGGGCGGCGCCGGCGGCGTGTCTGGGGATTTGTCGCCCAGCGGCGGCTGGACGACCCAGTGTTTTTGCTGCTTTGTTCCGTTCCTGGCGCGCATCGCAGCATGACCGGCTCGCACGGCGTCCTTCTGGGCTTGCTGTCGGGCCAAGAGAGCGTCTCGCTTGGCGATCGCCGCCTGGAAGCGGCCTGTGGATGCGCGATCTGGCCGGCTACTGCACTTGCCAGGCGGAAAACTTCTACGACCCGGACTACGACCAGCCGGCCAATGGTGCTCGGCATTGCTGGGCTTGCCAGCAACCGCTGCGCTGGCCTTTTCGCCTCGCGATCGGAAAACGCCGGAACATTGTGCTTAACCACGCTACCAAGCTCTTCGGCCACCATCTCGACCCGCAAAAAACGTTTGACTTCTCAGAACCGCTGGCCGAGGTCTCGCGGCACCCGACCGAGCCGGGCGTCTGGGGCCTGAAGAATCTTTCCCCCGACAAATGGGTCGTGGTCAGCGCCGAAGGCGCATTGATCGATGTGCTGCCGGGCAAAAGCGCGAAGCTGGCCGGCGACATGACGATCCAATTCGGCAACGTGACCGGCGAAGTTAGCTACTGACCGTTTTTCATCGCGACAATTCTGTCTCCTGGCAACTTATGAGGGCGAAAGCTATGAATCGACGACCCGGCGGTCAACTGGCAGCGCGACAACTGCATTTTATTTGGCTGGTCGATTGTTCGGGATCGATGGGCGCCGACGGTAAAATCGAAGCGCTGAACAACGCGGTTGATGAAGCGATTCCCCATATGCGCGAAGTGGCGGCGGAGAATCCGAACGCTCAGCTAATGGTGCGGGTCATCCGATTCTCCAATGGGGCCCAATGGCACGTCTCGCAGCCCACGCCGATTGACCAGTTTCAATGGACGCCACTTGCGGCTGATGGCGTGACCGATCTGGGCAAAGCGCTGGCTGAAGTTGCAGAGCAGCTGGCGGTAGACAAAATGCCGCCGCGAGCATTGCCCCCGGTATTGGTGCTATTGTCCGATGGCCAGCCAACCGACGATTACAAGGCAGGCCTGAAAAAAATGATGGACCAGCCGTGGGGCAAAAAGGCAGTGCGAATCGCCATTGCCATCGGCCAGGACGCCGATTTCGAGTGCCTGCAAGCGTTCATAGGCAACCCCGAGCTGAAGCCGCTAGCCGCCAATAATGCTGATCGGTTGACTCAGTTGATCAAGTGGTCTTCGACAGCTGTCGTGCAGTCGGCTTCGGCGCCGGCCAGCCAGTTGGCCGGTTCCGACGGGCCAGTTGGCAACGTCCCGATCCCTGAACCGCCGGACCCGGCGAACGTGCCGGCTTCCGCGCAAGACGTTTGGTGAGCGAAAGCTGGGCGGCGTGCTCACGTCCATTTTTCTCCGTTGCGTCCGAAAAACGATCAGCACGCAAGGTTAGTTAGTGTCTGGCACAGGAATCAATTGAAGGGGGTGCCTGTTCGTGAGATGGCTACCCAAATGGCTTCGCCGCGGGAAGTCCGTGCCGGCCTTGCCAGAAAACGAACCGGTTCTTCCAACTGAGCCGCTACGGCAAGCTCGCTGGCATGTGCTTGGCGTGTCAGTCCGGGGTTCAAGCCACGAGCGCTCGGGCTTACCTAATCAAGATGCGATCAATTGGTGGCCGGCGGAGCCGAGTGCCGGCTGTTTTGTCTTGGCCGTAGCTGACGGCCACGGCAGCGCCAAGAGTTTTCGCAGCGATGCCGGTGCTCGCCTGGCAGTCGAAACGGCCCAATCCGCTTTTCGAGAATTGCTTTCGAGCCCCGGCGATGTCGACCCGAGGACCGTCAAGCGGGCCCTCGACGAGCGGTTGCCAATGGAGATCGAACGTCGCTGGAAGACTGCCGTGCAAGAGCATCTCGCAACCCATCCGCT
>DATCFX010000172.1:0-3128 GCA_036509275.1 Pirellulales bacterium
CCTGCTGGCTGGCCGCGGATTCAGCTGCCGATTTTTGGGAGCCGCCGGCCCCACGTCGCAGCAAGCGCCCGTGTATCCGCTGCTGCTAGCCGGCAGCTATTGGCTGCTGGGCCAGGGGCACTCGGCAATCCTCGCCATCCAACTCTTGCAGGCGCTGCTGGGCACTGCCACGGCCCTGCTCACCGCATGCCTGGGCTGGTCGCTCGTGCCCGAGAGGCGCTCGGTCGGCTGGCTGGCCGGCGCGCTGCTGGCCCTGTACCCGCCGCACGTTTACATGGTGACGCACGTGCAGGTGGTGAGCCTGGCAACGTGCGTGCTGACCGCCGCTTTGGTGCTGGCGGCGCAAGCACGCTCGGCACGCACCTGGTGGGGCGCCGCACTCGCCGGCGCCACGTCCGGGCTGTTGCTGCTGGTGGATCCGATTCTCGCGCTAGCGCTGCCTTGGCTGGCCGCGCTGCGTTGGATGGCCGGCCGCAACTCGCTTTCGACCGGACGCCGGCTGCTGCAAACCGCGCTGCTGGTCGCGGCGGCTGCCAGCGTCGTGGCGCCTTGGATCGTCCGCAATTACTGGGTTCACGGCGAGCTGGTGTTCGTCAAATCGACCTTCGGTTACGCCTTCTGGCAAGGGAACAATCCGCAGAGCTGGGGCACCGACAAGATTCCGCAGCCGGCTGCCCAGCAACTGCTCGCGGCGACTACGGGTGCCAGCCTGGCCGAGACCAACCGCAGCCTATGGGCCGCGCGGCACAAGACGCTGTACATCGACGACGTGCTGCTTACGCCGGCCGACTACCGGCAACTGGCGGCGGTCAGCGAGCCGCGACGGGCGGCCATCCTCGGCTGCCGGGCGTGGCAGTTCGTCCACAGCCGGCCGGCCGCGTATGCCCGCCTGTGCTGCAACCGGCTGCGGTATTTCCTGCTGGTTGACGAAACCAATCCCAAGGCCAGCCATCCGCTCTATCGCTGGTCGAGCATCGTGTGGCTGGCCCTAACCGTGATCGGCGGACTGTCGGCCGGAAGATTCTGGAAACGGCTCTGGCCGCTGGCAGGCGTGTTCGCCACGCTGCTGGTGTTCCACAGCTTGACGATCACCAGCAGCCGCTTTCGCATGCCGCTGGAGCCGCTCTCGCTGGTGTGGGCGGCGGCGGGATTGGTCGCACTCGCCCGGCTTGCGGGGCTGGCACGCGGGTTTCTCTCTGCGCGAGGATCCGCTTTTTTCACCGGTTCGGCCGGCGGCCCTCGAGCGGTCATCGGCGGACCGGGCCGTGGCACCGCGTCAGGTTGAGATTCCGCATCTCTTTATGGGACGGCGTGGTGGTTTCGCCACGCGTTGACGCTGCGTTCCGCTGCGCTTCCGCCCCGAATGCGATTTCTTGAACCCTAATCGCAGACCGAGGTTGTGCGCTCTCGCCGGCTGCTATTAAGCAGAACCGAGCGGCGGCGGCACCTGCTTTGCGAAGGGTTGTCCCTCATGCACGCACGCGAAATCCTCGAATTGGCTGCCTTAGCTTCCTGTCATGGGCCGGTCTTGTTCCTGCCCTCCGAACCGGTGCCGGCCGACGCTCTGCACCGCTATTGGGCCGCGTCAAAATGTCGGATGGATCGCTGGAACCGGTCGTTGAAAACGGCCGACCGCGGCCCGCCGCGCAGCGCGTCGCAGCCCGGCTCGTTGTACTCGGTCGTCGAGGAGATTCTGGCCAGCGAAGTGCTCACGCGCGTGTGGACTGCCGTGCTGGCCGGCCACGATCGACTGATGGGCCGCCAGGAAGCCGAAATCATCGCGCTGAGCGTCTTCAGTGCCCACCAGGAGGCCCGACGCCGAGCCCTCAAGCTCTTGATCGACGGCCCGGGCATCGATGCTTACGAGTCGCTGCAGCTCAACCGGCTGCGCCGCCGGGCCGAACGCTGGAGCGACTTGCTCGTAGGCCATCTAACCGTCGGGGCCGACGTCGGCGAGTTTGCCGTACATCCCGAGCGGGCCGCGCAATTCGGCGCCGACATGAAGGCCACCGGCAGCGGCATGAATGAGACGGCCTGGCGCATGACGATGGCCTCGTTGCGGGCCGCCTTCCGCTACGGCCTCACCTGCCACGCCCCCAATTCCGACAGCAACGCACAGATCGCCGCTTCGATCCTGGCCTGCTTTCCGGCCGAGTCATTCCTCTCTACCGGCCTGTTCCCCAACGCCTGGACCATGCGGCTGCTGGGCGCGGCCGTCGACGCCCAAGTGCGGCTCGACGAACTGTTCGCCGCCGAGCAACCGTCCACGCGTCCCGCCTTCGTCGCCGACCCGCCGGCCGCCACGCCCAAGCCCTCGCGGTTTTCGAGCTGACCATCGGTATCGCCGGCAACGGACCGCCCTACCGTTCGTTTTCGTGTAAGCACCGTACGGCGCACCGGATCAGCCCCGAAGGGGCCAGTGTCATTAGCCAAGGGCGAAAGCCCTTGGAAAAGCCGGCCGCGAAAAGCACCAAGCCCTGAAAGGGCGACACGTCGCGTCAGTCCCACAAGTACCGCTCGTCGAATTCGATTTCGTGCCGCCGCAGCAGTTCCAGGAATTCCTCCTGGAATGTTCGTACGCGGTGGTGCTCTTTCTGGCCGGCCAGATAACGCCGGGCGGAGTCGAGCCCGGAATAACTTACCGTGAAGGCGCCGTATCCAGACTGCCAGGCGAAACTGGCCTGGCCGGGAATTTCGTCGTGAACCCATTTGGACGAGTTCGCCTTGATGTCGCGCATGCCGTCGGCGATCGCCACGGACTTACTAATCTTGGCCAGAAGATGAATGTGGTCGGGCATACCGCCCGCCGCAAGCAACACGCCGCCCTGTTGGCGGACAATTCCGCCGATGTAGTCGAACAAACGCTGTTGCCACACCTCGGCGATGAACGGCTGGCGATGCTTGGTGCTGAAGACGAGGTGGTAATTCAGGCATGTGAATGACGACATCGGCCCCCCGCTGCCGCCCTTTCAGGGCTGCGCTCGTTTCGCGAAAGACCCGGTCCACGGGCTGACGCCCGTGGCTAACGACACGCGCCCCTTCGGGGCGACGAACAGCGCCGCTTGCGGCGTCGCCATATTGATATCGCATGCCGGCCTGCGGCCTGTAAACGAGCGGAGTATTTGCCG
>DATCFX010000173.1:0-8520 GCA_036509275.1 Pirellulales bacterium
CGCATGCGCGCAAGCGCAACTGGCTGCTGGCGATGGTCATCGTCCGCTCGATTCAGTTGCCGGCCCTGACCTGGATCATGGCGGCCGTGATCAAGGGCCCGATCGAGCGCCGGGATCCGGCCGGGCTGGCCTGGGGCGTGCTGGGCTTTCTGGCCTTGGCCTTGTCCACGCAATTGGTAATGCACTTTCGCCAGCGGTTGGCGCTGGAGTTGGGCGAAGCCGTGGTTCACGACCTGCGCCGCGATGTGTTCCGGCAGTTGCAGCGGCTGCCGCTGAGCTTTTACCAGCGCACGCGGCTGGGCCGGATCATCAGCCGCATGGTCTCCGACGTGGAAGACGTGCGCGCCGGCGTGCAGGAGGTGCTGTTTATCAGCCTCGTGCAGTTGGGGCAAATGCTCGTCGCCGGCGGATTCATGCTCTGGTACGACGCCCAGCTCTTTCTGCTGGTGCTGGCCATGGTGCCGATCTTGTGGACGATCAATCATCACTTCCATCGCCGGCTGAGCGCGGCGCTGCGGGCCGTGCGCGATTCGTTCAGCCGCGTCACGGCCACGCTGGCCGAATCGGTCAACGGCGTGCGCGTCACCCAGGGATTTGCCCGCGAGGATGTGAACGCGCGGCTGTTCGGCGAGTTGATTGCCGATCATTCGCGCTACAACTACGTCGCCATGCGGACGCAGGGCCTATTCATGCCGCTGCTGGAACTGAACAACCAGATGTTTATCGCCCTGCTGCTGGCGGTGGGCGGTTACCAGCTATTGAGCCCGGCCGGGCATGTGGCGATCGGCGACCTGGTGGGCTTCTTTTTCATGGTCGGCATGTTCCTGGCGCCGATCACGACGCTGGGTTCGCAATACAACCAGGCGCTCACGGCCATGGCCGGCGCCGAGCGGGTGTTTCGGCTGCTGGATCGCGAGCCCGACTGGCAGGACCCGCCCAATGCACGTGCCGGCGTGCGTTTGAACGGCCGCGTCGAGTTCCGCCAGGTGAGCTTCGAGTACGATGCCGGCCGGCCGGTGCTGGCCGGCGTGAGCTTCATCGCTCAGCCCGGGCAGACCGTGGCCCTGGTCGGGCATACCGGCAGCGGCAAAACGTCGATCATCAACCTGGTCGCCAAGTTTTACTTGCCCAGCGCGGGCCAGGTGTTGCTCGATGGCAACGACCTGACTCTACTGGACAGCGACTGCCTGCACCGGCAGGTGGGCATCGTGTTGCAGCAGAACTTTCTGTTTTCCGGCAGCGTGCTCGATAACATTCGCTACGGGCGGCCGCAGGCCAGCGACGACGAGGTGCTCGCAGCGATCCAGCGGCTGGGCTGCCGCGACCTGTTCGAGCAATTACCCTGCGGTCTGCATACCGCGGTGGGCGAACGCGGCGCAAGCCTGTCGCTCGGGCAGCGGCAGCTTGTCTGCTTCGCCCGGGCCATGCTCATCGATCCGAAAATCCTAATCATGGACGAGGCTACCAGCAGCGTCGACCCGGAGACCGAAGCCCGACTCCAGGCGGCGCTGGCCCGGCTGGTGGTCGGGCGCACGAGTTTTATCGTAGCGCATCGTCTGAGCACGATTCGCCACGCCGACCAGGTGCTGGTGCTCGAACGCGGCCGGATCGTCGAGCGTGGCCGGCATGCCGAGTTGGTGGCCCGTCGGGGCGTGTACGCGAGTCTCTACGAACGTTTCAGCCGAGCCAGCGCGGCGTAGCGGGCTCGCAATCCGCTTGGGTGCCATGTCCATAAAGCCGCGACCGGTGGTCGCGGATTGCGAGCGGCGCGATTCAGCCGCGTGCCTGGTCGCGGCCATTCCAGAACGGTTCATCGCCGGCGGAGTCGTCTTCCTCTTCGGCGTCGCGGCGAATCAGGGCGCCCAGCCACCAGCCCCAGACCAGGTAGTGCAAGGCGGCGAAGGCGAACGCGATGCCGCCGATCACCAGCACGAGCCCGAAGAATCCGCCGGTCAAAAAAAACAGCACGACGCACGCCAAGGCCAGCACGCCCAGGGCGAGCAGAATCGATAGCGGCGAAGTCTTGGGCCTGGCTTCGTCGGGCGGCGGCGGCCTCTGGGGACGATTTTCCATACTGTTTATGCCTGCGCTGGCTCGACCACTTTTCCCGCGCCTATCAGCCGACGAATTCCGGCTGGACGGCGTGGGGGATGACACCGGCCAGGTTTCCGCGCAAGAGCAACTGCTGCACTGCCTCGCGGCCGCGTGCGCCGAAGTCGAGCGTCCAGTCGTTGACGTACATGCCGACAAACTTGTCCGCGCGCTTGCGGTCGAGGTCGCGGCCGAATTGGGCGGCGTATTCCAAAGCTTCGGCCCGGTGGTCCAACGCGTAGCGAATACTCTTTTTGAGCAGCGTGGTGACCTCGAGCATGGCGACGGGGCCCAGGTCCTTGCGCACGCCGTTGGCGCCCAGCGGCAGCGGCAGTCCGGTTTGCTCCTGCCACCAAATGCCCGTGTCGACGACCAGCGCCAGCCCGCGATCGGCATAGGTGAGTTGGCCTTCGTGGATGATTAGGCCGGCGTCGACGGCTTGGCCCTCGAACAGCCCGGCCTCGACCACATCCAGAATCTGATCGAAGGGGACGACGACGTAGGCGAACGGCTTGCCCAGACAGAGCCGCAACGCCAAGAAGGCGGTGGTCAGCGTGCCGGGAACGGCGATGGTCTTCGAGCGCAGTTCATCGATCGACAGCGGCGTGCGGGCCACGACTATTGGGCCGTAGCCGTCGCCCATGCTCGCCCCGCAGGCGCAGATCGCGTAGCGCTCGTGCAGATACGCATAGGCGTGCAGGCTGATGGCCGTCAGCTCCAATTCGCCGGTCATGGCGCGGCGGTTGAGCGTCTCGATATCGACCAGTTCGTGGCGGAATTCGTAATCGCCCGTGTCGATTTTGCCATTGGCGAGGGCATGGAACATGAACGCGTCGTCCGGATCGGGGCTATGTCCGACGCGGATGAGTTGCCTGGTGCTGGTCAACCGATACTCCTTTTGGGCGGACGAACCGCCGGCAAACTGGGACGCCGCCCACGCTTGATGGCGGCCATGAGGGCAGTTTCCCCCATTGGCGGGTGCCGGTCAAGCGAGCGCGGATTGGCGAGTATCGGCCCACTTTGGCGGCTGGCGAGCGGCCTCGGGCCGGGCGTACCGGACATTTTGTCGTGTCGCCCGGGTTCGCGCAGGCAGGGTCCACAATCTCTTCCGCTAGTTGTTATATTCATCTGTGAGTAAGATGCAGAAAAGGCTGGGGGCCACTATGACCGATCCTGCCACAATTCTGGTAGTCGAAGACGGCGAAAGCGAACGCGACGCGCTGGTGCGCGTATTGCGCATGGAGCAATTTAACGTGCTCTCGGCCATGAACCCCGAGCACGCGCTGACCCACGCCGGTAAACCCATCGACCTGGTGATCAGCGATCTGCGGATGGGCAAGCAAAGCGGCCTCGACCTGCTGCGCTTGTGGCGCCAGCAATCCCCGCTGATGCCGTTCATCATCATGACGGCCTACGGCGACGTCGATTCGGCGGTGACCGCCATGAAGCTGGGCGCGGCCGATTTCCTTACCAAACCGGTCAATCCCGACGATCTGCTGGCCCTGGTTCACAATTGTCTGCGGGCCAGGACTTCGCCGGCACCGGCCGAGTCGGGCAACGGCACCCGCGGCCAGTCGGTGTTTGCGCGGATCATCGGCTCGTCGCAATCGATGCAGCAAGTCTGCGACCACACGCGCCGTGCCGCCCTGACGGCGAGCACCGTGCTGATCCTCGGCGAGTCGGGCACCGGCAAGGAACTGATCGCCGAGGCCATTCATCAGAACAGCCCGCGCCACGAAGGTCCCTTCATCCTGGTCAACATGGCGGCCATTCCAGAAACGCTCGTGGAAAGCGAGTTGTTCGGGCATGTGAAAGGTGCCTTCACCGGCGCCTCGGCCAGCCGCATGGGCCGCTTCGAAGCAGCCAACGCCGGCACGATTTTCATCGACGAAATCGGCGACTTTCCGCTGGGCTTGCAGGCCAAGCTGTTGCGCGTGCTGGAGAATCGCACCATTACCCCGGTGGGCAGCAACGACGATCGGCCCATCGACGTCCGCGTCGTGGCGGCCACCAGCCGCAATCTGCCCCGGATGACCGCCACCGGCCACTTTCGCGAGGATCTGTATTACCGGCTGAACGTGGTGGCCGTTCAGTTGCCGCCGCTGCGCGAACGCCGCGAGGACATCCCGCTGCTGGCCCGGCATTTTCTCGCGCAGTTTGCGCGCTCCAGCGGCCGGCCCGCCCTGCACATCCAACCGGCGCTCCTGGAAGCGCTCGTGGGGCTCGACTGGCCGGGCAACGTGCGCCAGCTCCGCAATTGCCTGGAGAGCATGTTCGTAATGGCCGCCACGCCGGTGCTCACGCTGGAAGACCTGCCGCGGAACCTGACCATGCAGCCCGAGCTGGCCGACCGGCAGTCGATGCCGACCGGCGCGATGCTCGAGGATGTGAAAAAGACCGCCATGCTCCGCGCCCTGAAGCAGTTTGGCGGCAACCGCACCCGCGCCGCCGATTATCTCGGCATCTCCGTCCGCACCTTGCAGCGCAAACTCAAGGAGTGGGGCCCCGAAATCGGCGAAAGCTGGATCGAAGCGGAGCAGTAAGGATCGACCGCAAAATAACTTCTCCGCAACGTCTCTCCCCCTCGCGGGAGAGGGCCGGGTGAGGGGCCGGGAAAGCGGAAGTTATTTTTCGTTCGAAGCTATTCCGCCTCGTCCGGGCCGAGCCGCTCGAGCAACCGCGCGGCCAGCTTTCGGTCGATCCGCTCGAAAGTCCGGCTCTCTCGCTCGTAGGCGAACATTTCGCCCGAGGCGATGTCGAACCAGCAGCCGATCAGCCGCAATCGGCCCTGCCGCACCTGCTCCCGCACGATCGGATAGGTCATCAGATGTTCGAGCTGCACCAGCACGTTGATTTGCGACAACTGGTTGTGGACCTTGAGGCTCGCGTCGAGCGGCCCTTCCTGCTCGAGGCGAAACGCCGCCGGAGTGCAATGGTGCAGCCACTTGGCCAGATTCGGAATCTTGGCAACCGATTCCGGCGCCAGCGCGGCGATCATCGCGCCGCATTCGGAATGCCCGCACACGACGATGCTCTGCACCTTGAGCAACAGCACCGCATACTCGATGGCGCTGGCTTCCGACAGGTCGCCGGTCGAGCTGCCTTCGGGCGTGGCCGGCGGCACCAGGTTGCCGACATTGCGCATCACAAACAAGTCGCCCGGGTCCGTCGACGCCAGCAAATCGGGCACCACGCGGCTATCCGAGCAGGCAATGAACAAAGAGTCGGGCGACTGCCCCTGCGAGAGCTTTTGGAACCGCTCGGCATATTGCGGCAGCAAACGTTCGCGAAACTCGACAATGCCCATGATCAGCTTGCGCATCACTGGCTTCTCCGATTGGATTCTAACTGAGCCAACACATCGCGCTGGATCGTCGTGCAGATTTCGTCCAGCGGCAGGTGGTTCAGACTGGTTTTCAAGAACGGCTGCTGAAGTTCAGCACCGATTTCATCGAGCGCGAGGATCGGATATGCCACGAGCATGGTGAGCAGCGGCGTCAGCCAACCAACGCGGACGATTAGCGCAAACGGCAATGCGGCCAGAAACAGAAAAATGAACCTCCGGATCTTGACGGCATAGGCCAGCTGCAGCGGCGTCTTTTCAATCCGCTCGCAGCCGCCGATATGGTCCAGTAACTGCGCCCGCTGCCGGTCCGCCTGTAGAAACGCAAAGCCCGACATGCTCTGTTGCCCCAAGGCCTCGGCCAGCGTTTTCGCGATCATGGAAGAAACGTACGTCGGCATGTGCCTGGCCGCCAGGAGCAGTTCCGCACGCTCGGCACCCAGTAGCGACGCCAACTCGGGGCCCTCGCGCTCGCCGCGGAGGCTATGGCGGGCGGCATGCCCAAACGCCGCCGTCCACCGCACGATGTTCTCGCGCCAGGCCTCGTCGGCCGGCCCGTAACGCAGCGCGGTCAACACCAGGTCGCGGCATTGGTTCGTGATGCCGCCCCAGAGCTTCCGGCCTTCCCACCAGCGGTCATAGCCGGCATTGGTTCTGAGCACCAAAATCAGGCTCAGCGCCGCCCCCACGACTTCGTAGGGCGTGACGTCGATGGCAACCGTGTTTTCGGTGAGGATTTCGACGACGCAGATCACGGTGGCCAGGATGCCAAACACCAGTACCCGGCCCAGCACCGCGGCATCGGCTGTGCCCTGCGACCGCACGAGATCGGTCCAGAAAGCCGAGCGGGAATCTGGCGGGCTCATGGGCTGGTGCATCGTTTCTGCCGCCGCGGTGCCGGCCGTTCATGGCTTGGATGGAGTGAACGTTCGCCCACGCGGTGCCCGCCTCGGCTCGATCCGCGCTGCTCCATCTTAGCAACGCAACGCCTGGTTGCAGTGGCGCCAAGCGGAACTTGCCCACGAATCCATGAAGGCTTGTCGCTGGTCGCATTCACAGGTAGATTTGTCTCTCTAGATCGGTCTGGGGCCGCGGCCCGCGGTTGCAAAATCGTCTCACGACGTTCCGCAGCTTGCGGTCCGGCGCCCGTTCGATCAAGAAGTTCTTGCCAGTCAAGGACTTTTGGTTTTGGCGGCGTAGCTCAGTTGGTTAGAGCAGCGGAATCATAATCCGCGTGTCCGGGGTTCGAATCCCTGCGCCGCTACTGGAGACACTACCGGCCACGGCCGGACAGAATCGGACAGTAGCCCCTGAAAATCCGGGGCTTTCTGTTGCGCTGTCGCCGGCCGTTTCCTCGCTTTCGTGGACTCTAGCGGACAGTGCCTTGGAAGGCTCAGGGACATTTGTGCGCATAACCTGGCGCATAACCAAGCTTTCGGCTGGCGGTCGGCCATCGGTCCCTGTTGCCAGCGTGGCCACGCCTTCGCTTGGGCCAGCCTCGGGTGTCAACGGCGGCAACGCATCCAGGCCGCCCAGCACGTCGGACACGCCAACGTGCGAATAGCGATCGAGCGTCAGCATGATCGTGCTATGCCGGGCCAGCGTTTGGGCTACCTTGGGGGCGACGCCGTCCATTGCCAGGTTCGTGATGAAATGATGACGCAGGGCGTGGAAGTCGAAGACGCGGCCGGCATCGTCGGTGTAGCACAGAAACGCCGTGGCAGCTCGCTTGGCCTGCTCGTGCGGGCTTTTCTTTACCTCGTCCAGCCACGCGGCTCGAGCGGCTTCCAGGTCGTTGCGAAGCATGGCAGCCGAGCGCTCAACCCAAGTGCCAGGCCAAAGCGTTGCCGGCGGTTCCTGATCAACTTGCCGGCGGCTCTTGCCGACCCTGCCCGCCACCGGCTTCACGGCTGCCGACTCCAGCCCCGCGACGTACAGTCGCAGCAGGGCCACCAGGTCGGGGCGCAGCGGCAGCACGTCCTTGCGGCGGTGCTTTGAATCGGCCGCCTCGACGGTAATCGTCGCCGGCTCGGCCACCAGTGCCAGCGATGCCGCGGTCAGACTGGCCAGCTCGGCCGCCCGCAAGCCGGTGTTGGCGGCCACCAGGTAGAGCAACGCCCGATCGACGCCAGACAGCCCGCGAAACGGCTCGGCCTTCCGGGTCGCGACAATCAGTCGGTCGAACTCGTCGCGCTCCAGCGGCCGGCGCTCGCGGCGAATGTCCGTCTTGGTGTTCACGCCGGCCAGGTACAACGTCGGATCCTCGCCCATGCGGCGATCGCGAACCATCCAACGGCAGAATGATTTGATCGCCGACAGGTAATAGTTCGACGTCTTGGCTCCAACTTCGTCGGCCTCGCGTTGATCGGCCAGCCAGGCCGTGATCGCGGAGCCCGACAGGTCGACGGTTCTTGAGAATTTGCAGCCGGTGCAAATGGCCTCAATCCTGGTCGCGGTCGTTTCAACGTGCTTGGTGGTGTTGCCCTTGCCGGCCAGGTACGCCTTGAAGTCTTTGATGTGCTCGGCGAGCGGCCGGCGGCGATGATCCTCGAATCGATCCGAAACGCCGGCTTGCTGCCGCTCGGCTCGGATAGTCAGTTCGTTAAGCATGGCCAGGGCCGCGGTCTTGTCCTTGCACAGCGGCACGCGCCGCTCAAGTCCATCGGCGTCAGTGAAGCGGCCATACCACTTGGCCGACTTCTCGACTTTCTTTCGGGCTCCGGGCGCGTCCTTGGCCACGCGGCGGCCGGCGGCGTCAACGTAGCGCACGCTCTGCGGTTTGAACAAACTGGCCATAATGGAAATCCTTTCTGCAACACACCGCAGCGGCCGGGCTCGGGTTGCAGTCCGAGCGCCGGCCACCGCGGCAAGGGAATCGAAACACACACTTCACTTCAACCCGTTGGCGGGCCGCCGCGGCGCTAGTGAAAGCCCGAACGTGCGTGCGACCAGTTCTTCGGTAATGCCAAGCTCCAGAAGCAAGTCGCCTTCGAACGTCAGCGGGTTGTCGCAGCCCCAGCAGTACAGGAAACCCGCCAGCAGGTGCGGCGATGTCACCAGAGCGCCGTCAACATCAGCAGCTTCCA
>DATCFX010000174.1:0-1919 GCA_036509275.1 Pirellulales bacterium
TTTTTCGGTCGCTCCTTATGGGACGGCCGGCTTCTGGCGACCCCGCCGCTGAACGTGTGGCTCGGCGACCGGCCCATGAGGGGGCCAGTTCGGTGCTAGCAATCGGCACACGAGCATGTCTGCGGCAGGCGGCGGCGGCCGTTCACTCTAGCCAAACGGCGGCGGTTGGGGCTATACAATGGTCGCGACCGAGCGTTGATCGCCATGGAAACCGACGGCGGAGATCCGGCTCCCAGGAAGCGCTGACGCCGGACGCTCAGCCCACGCAGACTCTGGAGAAGGGAAGCTCCTGCCGATGGTCGAACCGACGAATCTTTTGCAAGGCAAACGCCTGCTGATAACCGGCGGCACTGGCTCGATGGGCCAGACGCTGGTGCGCCGCGTCCTCTCGGGCGAGCGCGGCCTGCCCGAGCGCGTCGTGATCCTCTCGCGCGACGAAGGCAAACAGTACGACATGCGGCAGGCGTACTTACAGCGCCGCCTGGCGGTCGACGAGGCGGTTTATGAGAATTTCCGCCAGTGCGTCGAATTCCGCCTGGGCGACCTCCGCAGCTATGCCGACGTGTGCGCCGGGCTACGCGATGTCGACATTGTGGTTAACGCCGCGGCGCTCAAGCACGTTCCCAATTGCGAGTATTTTCCCGAACAGGCCCTGCTCACCAACTGCACCGGCCCGTTGAATATCGTCCGGGCCATCGGCGAGCAGGGCTATCCGGTGCAGACCGTGGTGGGCATCAGCACCGACAAGGCCTGCAAGCCGGTGTCGGTGATGGGTATGACCAAGGCGCTGCACGAGCGGATCTTCACCTCGGCCGGCGTGCAGATTCCGCACACGCGATTCATCTGCTGCCGCTACGGCAACGTGCTGGCCTCGCGCGGATCGGTCGTTCCGCTGTTTCAGGAGCAGATTCGCCGCGGCGGTCCGGTGACGATCACCGTGCCAGAGATGACGCGGTTCCTGATGAGCCTCGACGAAGCAGTCGATTGCGTACTGGACGCCCTGGCCAGTGCGCGGCAAGGCGAGACGTTTGTCCCCTGTGCGCCGTCGGCGACCGTGCTGAACGTCGCCCGGGCATTGGTCGGCGACCGGTCGATCCCGATCGAAGTCACCGGCATCCGGCCGGGCGAAAAGCTGCACGAGATCATGGTGGCCGACGAAGAATGCCACCAGGCGAGTTGGCGGGGCAAGTATTTTGCCATCCGCTCGATGCTGCCCGAGCTGCAAACGCCCGGGCCGGTCGAAGCGGTCACTTTGAACAAGGAGTTCAGCTCGGCGGATACGGTGATCAGCCTGGAAGAAACCGTGCAATTGTTCGAGCGTCATCGGCTCTTGCCCGGCCAGGCGCCAGCGACGTCCGGCCTCGAACTCTTCGAAGCGGCGTGACGAAGCGGCGTGACGAAGCGACCGATAAATCTAAAAAGATTTGAACAGAAGGCCGCGAAGGCCGCTATGAAGAGGGATAAGAAGAGGAGGGGGGGAGGAAAAGGGCGAGCAGAGAGGAAGGTTGGCGTCAGGGGTGGATCGTCGTCTTTCTTCCTTCTCTTCCTTCTTGGCGCTCTTCGCGGCCTTCTGTTCAATTGCTGTTCGTCAGCGCGTGGCCAATCGCGACAAGCCGAGTTGCCGCCAGTTGCGGACGGTGCGCGGTTCTGTCGCCGGCAACTCGCGCCCGGAATCGGCCAGGGGCCGGGCGCGCCACAGCCGCCGATGTTTGATTGCCAGTTCCCATTCCGATAGCCCGCTGGCCAGGCAAAAGGCCCAGCCGCGAGGGCCATCGAGCCAGCCGTGTTTCCACAATAGCCGGCGGGCGATCTCGCGCGCCGGCAGCAACCACGGGGCATGCCAAACCGGCGGGCGTTCGGCAGCGACGCGCAACTCGGCGTCGAGCGTCGTGTAGCGCTCGACCTTGGACCAGTACGAC
>DATCFX010000175.1:0-3790 GCA_036509275.1 Pirellulales bacterium
CTGGCTCGCGGCCGGACCTTGTTTGAGCAGGGAAAGCTCGAAGAGGCGGTCGCCGCCTTGAACGAGGCGATCGAATCGTCGCCCAAGCCTGCGGCCGAAGCCTTGCTGCTGCGCGGCACGGCGTATCTCGAACAGTCCAAGTACGACGCGGCCGTGGCCGATTTTTCGCGCGCGCTGAAAATCGATCCTAGCGATACGCGGGCGCTCAGCCGGCGCGCTACGGCCCTGCTGCGTCAAGGCAAGGACCAGGCAGCGATCGACGATTTCACGCGGGCCATCGAAGACGAGCCCGACCCACGCGACTACGTGGGCCGGGCCATGGCCTATTGGAACTCCGGCCGCAACGCCGACGCCATCGCGGATCTAAGTCAGAGTTTGAGCCTGGCCCCCGATTCGAGCGATGCACACTTCAAGCGCGGGCTGGTGTACCTGGACCAGCAGCAATGGCAGCCGGCAAAGCAGGATTTTGCGGCTGCGCTCAAGGGCGATCCAGAAAACGCCGACTTGCTGGCCACCTACGCGCGGTTACTGGCCACGGCGCCCGACGCCGAGGTGCGGCAGGGGACCTTGGCCGTGGCGCTGGCGACCCAGGCGTGCCAGCTAGCGAGCGACTCGAACTCCGACTGTTTCGATACGCTGGGCGCGGCTTATGCCGAGGCGGGACAATTCGATGAGGCGATTCGCGCCGCTCAGACCGCCATCGGTCGCGAACGCGACCCCGCCACGAAGCAAGAATACACGGCCCGGCTGGTGCTGTATCATGCCAAGCGGCCGTATCATCTCGAGCCCTGAGAACGGAACAGCGGGCTCTCCAATCGCTTGACGCGGCTGGAAGTCGATCGCACGGCGCGGCTGGAAGTCGATCGCACGGCGCGGCTCGATTTAGCGCTGCACATACGGAGGGCCGCCGGTGCCGAAGTAGCGGTTCAACTGCAGGAACATTTCGTAGTTGTAGGCGTAATTATGTACCGTCGGCACCACGATGCCGAGCGAAACGGTCGTAGTGCGATTGAAGACGGCGGTCAGGCCCGAGAGCAGATTGACCTGAGTATCATACGAGACCGTGCCGGAGATGTTGTTGAAACTCATGGCGGTGGCCGCGTTGATATTGCCCGGAATGCCGTTGACGGTGTGCGTGACGTTGTTGAGCGGATTGCTGCAATGCGCCTCGACCAGTGGAACCAGCGCCGTCAGGCCGCGGCGTTGGTTGCGGCGAATGATATAGCCCAATCCGAAGTCGTTGTACATGAACGTGGCGTCGTGCGTGTTGAAGGGCGAATCGGTGGCGATGAAGCCTTGCAGAAACAGCCCGGCGCCCGGGGCGCCTAGCGTCTTGTAGAAGGCCACGTAGGGTTGGATGGTGCCGCAGTTGTCGACTCCGCTGATGGTATAGAGCGGCGTGACGCCGCCAATGGTCTGTCCCCCCGTGGGCGTGACCACGACCGCACCCACCGACAGGACGTTCCCGCCGCGGGGATCGTAGTAGAGCGCGTATTTGGTAATTAACGTCAGGTCGCCCACGTTGCCGCTGCCGGTAGTACCGGCCCCGTAGGTGCCGATATCCGGCGAGCCAGAGCCGGGATTCGTGCTGCCGGGCCCCACGGTGTAGATCGGCAACCGCAATCCGATGCTTCCGCGGCCGCCCAGCACCACGTGCTCAAAACCGACGATCTGCTGCGTGACGTGCGTATTGTCGCCCACATGGTCAAAGTAGTTGGCCGAATAGATGATGCGGGTCCGCGGCCAGGGGCTTTCGTTATCCGCGGTTTTGAACTGGTGTGAGGCGATCGGCACGGCAACGCGGCCATTGCCATATGGGGTGGCGTTATAGCCGTCCTCCGTGAGCGTCAGATTCGAGCTGCCCATCGAGCCGCCGACGAAGAAATCGCCCAACATATTCGTCATGGCCACATCCGGACCTTGGGCTGCGCCATAATTCTGGGCATTGGCGAAGCTCGACACGGCCGGCGGTGTCTCGGCATTCGCGGCTGCCTCGCTTGGACTGGGCGCCGCGGGTTCTGCGGCCCCCGGTATCAATACTCGGGGCACTTGCGCTCCAGGCACGACTGCTCCTGGCACAATCGAGGGGCACGGCCACTGACAGCGACAATTGCTGCCACACTGTCCGCAACGCGCGCAGACGCTCACCTGGCTGAAAACGCTGCTGGAATCCGCAGTCGAGGGGTCTTCCTCGGCGGCAAATCCGGCAGGCACGGCCGCCAACAAACCGATCAGGACCGCCGCCGCCCGAATTAGCAGCAGGTGATAGCATTTGTGCATGGTTTGCAGCCTTTGTCGAGTTGAATCCAAATCCGGCATGAATCGGAAAGGCGCGCGGTAGCGACTCCCCCCGAAATAAGAATTCGGCCGGTTAGTTGCGAAAATGCAATGCGCTCTGCTAGCGCGTCTAAACCGGTTAGACCGGCATAGCTTTACGGCAATGCCAGTCGGAAGAGTGCTGGCGCAGAGGCAGGATTTCGGGCCTGGCGTGGTAGTGCTGTCAGGCCCAGAGAGACAAATGGCAGCAGATCCTCCGGCGCAGCGGCCGGATTCTGCCGCCCCTCGGTCAGGATCGGGACCGAGCGCTGGACGTAGCTCACCACGTCGCCCAGCGTAATGATGCCCGAGGACGACGCACCGGCCTCGCCGGAGAGCACCTCGAGCAGCGACTTGGTGAAGGCCCCATGCTTCCAATCCACGTTTTCTTCCGAGCGTTCGTCGCCGGCCGCCGCGGTGACGGTCAACACCACGTCTTCCTGAAAGGCGCGGACCGCGACTTTGAGATTTCGCCCACGCAAGGGTTGGATCGCCCCGCTGTGACAGGTATCCAGAAAAGCTAGCTTGCGGCAAGGAATGTCGGCCAGCAACTCGAAATCGCTCCAGGAGATCGAACCCCCGTAGTGGCCGCTCATGAAACCGTCGCGCGTGAGATCGTATCCGGCGTAGTAATAGCGCTGGGCCGCCGGATCGACGAACCCATGACCGGCCAGAAAGATCACGAGCAGATCATCCGGACGCACGTCGTCGGCCAGCTCGGTGCGCAGGCGGGCAAAAGTCTCCTTCCAGGCCCCGCGCGTGACCTGCTCGTTGACCAGCAGCTTGGTCGCCGCCAGATCGTAAAGCCCGGCCGCCCGGGTCTTGAGCAGTTCGAGCACCGCTCGGGCGTCGGCCACGGAATAGGCCAGCGGCTGAATCGCGGGGTCCTGGTAACGGTCGATCCCCAGCGCCAGCAGGTACAGCCTGGGGCGGCGGTTTTGCTTCGTGCGCGCGTCGGCGTGCTCGACGATCAGTTGGCTGAAGCCGGTTACGTCGGCATCGGTACCCACGCTGACTTGAATCAGGCTTCTTTCTTCCGAGGGCAGTCCGGCTTGCCACTGGTACGTGACTTCGCGACCTTGGCCTTCGATGCGCTCGCTGACCAGCCGCCGATCGGCCGCCACGACACCATTGGCGAAGACTTTGGCGCGAGTCAGCTTGCCGCCGGCAGGCAGCCGGATCCGCACGCGCACCGTGGCCGAATTCTGCGGCAGTGTCTCGCCGGCTTTTGGTTCGAGAATGTCCACGCGCGGCGTGGCGTCGATTTGCCCCGAAAGCACCTTGTCGGCGCGCTTGGGCGGTTCGAGCGCCGCCAACTGGAACGCGCCGTCCAAATGGCCGGCCTGAAACAGCTTTTCGAGCACGTCGGGCCGCTCGAGCTTTTTGCGGAACTGGTCGGCGCGGAAAAAATCGGGCAGCGCGTCAACGCCGCGATTGACCTGCCAGCCAAACAGCGTGTGCCCATTGAGCGACG
>DATCFX010000176.1:0-1096 GCA_036509275.1 Pirellulales bacterium
TGGAAGCGGGCCGTTTCTTGCTTTTCAACCACGGTCGCTTCTGCTTGGAAGTCGCCCACCACGCGGTGAGCCACCGAGTGCAACTCTTGTTCGCCGACTGACGCGGTGCTCCAGATCGGATCGTTGAGCGTCAGCAGCGTGGTGATGATCATGATCGTGTAGGCGACCGCCGTGGCCCAGCGACACGGGGCCCAAAGCTTGACGGCCGTGCCAAACGAGCTCTTGAGCTTGGCATGTTTGAAGTCGACGCTCCAGATCTCATCCAGAATCAGGTGCGACATGAAACCCAGCACGATGGCCCCGGCCTTGTAGTAGCGCATGTCGAGGTCGCCGGTGGTACACACCAGGAAACCGATCTCGGCAAAGATCAGCGCCACGGGCAGACTGTGAAAGATGCCGCGGTGAACGGTACACTTTTTCAGCAGATGGCCCAGGCCGAAGCGAATGAACATGTAGATCATCGCGCCGGCCAGAATGATCGACTCGTGGTCCCAGCCCAGATGCTTGAAGCGATCGACCATCATCATCGGAATGGCGGCCGCGGCGAAGGACACGCTCTCGTGCAGCGGCCGGCCGGGGCCGCTGTCCAAGTCGGGAAGCATGCCCGACACGCTGCACAGCACGGTGGACAGCGCGGCCGTCGAAGGCGGTACGCCGAATGCCACACACCCAATCCCGCCATAGCCGATTCCCAAGACCGTGCTGGCCGAGATATGGATGTGAAAGCCGGGCATGGGCTCGCTCCGTCGTGACGGATGTTCCAAATCGAAAACAAATTCGCAGCGGACTGTAGCCAATGGCTCGCCCAGGGCCAAGAGCAATTGAGCGGTCGCGCGGTCGCGTCTGCGCCATAAAGCCGCGACCGGTGGTCGCGGGACCGGACCGTGTTGGCGTGTGCGCGACCACCGGTCGCGGCTTTGTGCCAAAGTCCCCTGCCCGGCCGATGCTGGCAGTCCACGCGAGCATTGGCCTTCACCGCCGGTCTGGGCGGCGTTTATACTGCCCCCTCGTCCATGATTTCCGTTTCTGCTCCCAAATTCGCCGACAAACTCCCAGCATGCAGCCGTACGATATCGCCATGCTCGTCGTGATCGTG
>DATCFX010000177.1:0-3599 GCA_036509275.1 Pirellulales bacterium
AATCGCGGCCGTGCGCGGCAAGTGCTCGCAGACTTGTGCGCCGTCAATGGCCGTGTCAATGGCCGCGTAAGCCGAACCGGCTTTGCGCAGCAGCGGATCGCCGCGCCGCTTGGGATCGAACGTGTCGAGGTGGCACATGCCGCCGCCGAGCCACAGAAAAATGCACGCCTCGGCCCGGCCGCGCGGCGCAGGAGCGGCGCTGGCCGTCGCGCGTGGCAACAAGGCGGCGGTCCCTCCGGCGAGCACAGCCTGCTGAAATTCCCGGCGATTCATGCGAACTTCTCTACGGAGCCTGATGCGTTAGGCGTTAGGGTACAAGCACAAATTCCGGGCTGTTTACCAGGGCCCAGACCACGTCTTCGGCGCGCTCGCGGAAGTCGGCGCTCAAGCGGACCGTCGGCGGCGGTCCCTGGCGGACGGATTTGGCGGCCTGCAACTGCTCGGTCGTATTGGCACCTTGCAGATGCCGGTCCCAGTCGACGTGTGCGGCTTTATGCGCCGCCCGGCGCACGGCGGGTTTACCGGTCAGCCGCCGGTCGAATCCGGGCGTCAGCACGGCCGCAATCGCCGCGCGCTCCCCGGCATCCGGCGGCCGCGCCAGCACGCACACAAACAGCCGCTCGGCCAGGTCGGCCGGGCTGGTCGCTTGCAGGCAGTGCGCCAGCAGTCCGCTGTCCTCGGTCAAACGCAGTGCATGATTCACCATCAGCCCATTGGCCAGGAGCAAGGGCTGTAACGGTCCGGTTTCAATCGCTCCGCGCGTGACCGGATCGGGCCGCGTCTCGCGCCAGCCGAAGGCCGACAGCACGTCGACGATCTGTTGATTGACCGGCAACGCCAGCGCCGGGCGGTCGCGCTCGTTGGCCAGCGAAGCGCACTGCCACGCCCGCTTGGGAGCCGGCAATTTCAGAAAGCCCTGGCTCCCGTGGGGGTCGAAGTTCAACTCCTCGGCCTCCAGCGGCTTGCCGGCAATCACGAAAATCGAGTCCACGAGCTGCTCGGCCGAGAGCCGGCGACGCGTCTGACCGGCCAGCGTGCGGCCGGTCGCCTCGGCCGATGCGTCGGGCTGCACGCGGCGCTGGTAGGCACGCGACGTCACGATCAGCCGCGAGATGTGCTTCGCATCGTAGCCGCTGGTGACCAATTCGCGGCTGAGCCACGCGAGCAAATCGGGATGCGAGGCCGCCTCGCGCTCGAACCAGTGATCCAGCGGCTCGACAAGGCCCACGCCCATGAAGCGCTGCCAGAGGCGGTTGACCATCACGTCGGCAAAACGCGTCTGCTGCGGCGAAATCATGATCGAAGCCAACTCTGCCCGGGGCCGGTCGATCCAATCAGTCAGCCGGTGGCCCGTGTCGCCGCTCTCGGCCGGCAGAAGCCGAGCGAGCGGCCAGGCCGGCAGCACCTGGTCGCCGGCCACGAGCGAACTGCTGACGCCCGGCTTTCGGGCACCGGCGGCTGCCGGCACCACGCTTTGCGCGGGGACCACGATCGGCCGCTCCTCGAGCATGGCCGCCAAGGCGAACAAGTCGGCTTGCCCGACCGCCACGTTCGGCGCGTCGTGACAACGCGCGCATTTCATGTCGATGCCCAAAAAAGCCTTGCTGATGACGTGGGCTTTCATCGCCATGGGCAGATCGTTGCCGCTGGCCTGGCCGAAGCCGGCCGTGCCACCCAACGCGTCGCGCCCCTCCATCAGCAACAACTCGGCGGCAAACTGATCGAGCGGTTTGTTTTCAGCCAGCGATCGGTGGATCCAGAAGCGGAACGCGCCGCTGTTGTTGAGCGTCGGCTTGAGAATGCTGGGGTTCTCCGCCAGCAGGTCTTGCCAATAGCCGACCCAGGCATCGCCCCATTCGCTGGAGGCCAACAGGCGATCGATCAAGCGCTCGCGCTTGCCGGGCCGAGCATCGGACAACAGCGCGGCGGTTTCGGCATACGTCGGCACGCGGCCGGCCAGATCGAGCGTCACACGGCGGGCAAACGTGGCATCGTCCGCCAGCGGCGCCGGCGAAAGGCCAAGTTGCCGTAGCTTGCGATCGAGCAGGAAGTCGATCGGGTGCTCGCCCGGCGGCGACTCGACGACCGGCAGCCGATCGGCAATTTTCGCCGCCCAGGCATGTCGCTGGGCCCAGAACGCGTCGCGCCGCCGCGCCGCTTTCGAGCGGCGCTGGGGTTCTTGCTCCTGCCAGGCTTCGAGCATCCGTCCGCGATAGGCCAGCCACCAATACGGAGCCGACATCAGCGATTGAGCGCTGCCCAACAACTGCCACTCAACCGGTTTGCCCGCGGCATCGAGCAACGAATAAGTGACGATCACTTCGTCGGGCTCCAACCCCGCTTCGGTATGCTGGGTTTGATCCGCCTGATCGTCGGCGGCTGCGGCCGCCAGGGTCGCCCCGCTGCCGAAATCGACCGCGGTGGTCAGCACGAAGTCATGCGCGCGACCATCGGCGTGGAACTCGATCGACGTCTGGGTACCAACGTCCGCAGCCGTCGCGCCGGCGAAGCCGCTGGCCGGCGATCGGCAATCGAGCAGCACCCGGCCGTCGATCGCCAGCACCGCAGCCGCCCGCGTTTGCAAGCGGATCGCATAAGTGCCCTTGGGCAACGTCATCCGCCGGCTGGTGCGGGCCGCATGCCAACCGCGGCGTGTCATGGGCACGCCCGAGAACGAATAGGCCGGTGGAAAGCCGGCCAGCGGCAGCGCTTCTTGCTTTTGCGTTTCGACCGGCTCCGGCAGATCGGTCCAGGAAAAGTCGGGTTTGAGCGGGCCGAAGAATTCCGCCTTCACGGGCCGCGACACCGCGCGGCGGTGGACGTGCAAGAACTCGGCCGGGGCCAGCGCTCGGGCGGTTAAGCGCAGCTCGTCGAGAAAGCCCTCGAAGCCGCGATCCACCTTGCCGCCGACGGCGTTGCGCCCGCCGATGGCCAGCAGCGCCCGGCCCGGCGGCAGCAGTGTGCTCACCGGCGCAAGCCCGTCGACCGTGAAATGGCCGCAGGCGCGATAATCGAGATACCAGGCGAGCGTGCCAGAGCCGGATGACCGGCCGAACGGCTGATACGTGACCGCGAAATGGTGCCACACGTCCGGCCGCACCTCGAGCGTGCCCAAGCGGCGCGAATAGCCGGTGAGCGCGACGCAAAGCCGCGGCAACTGGCCGTCGCGCGGGACCGACAGGCCGACCGCCAGGCGGGTGCGCTGCGAGCCGGCGTCGGCAAACTGCGTGAGAAAGCGGTCGGAGATGGCCTGGTCGATGGTCACCCGATTCGTGCGGGGCGAGAGGAAGAACCCTTCCCAGGTAAACGCGCCGGTCCAATACGAGGCCGGCGGCCGGCAGTAAACGAGCGTTCGCTCGCCGTCGAAATGCCAACAGCCGCGGTTATGCGGCGCCGGTTGCTCGAGCAACTGCCCGCTCTGGAACCCGCGGACTTGGGCTTCTGCCGGCGCCGCGGCCCAGGGCGAGACTTCGGCCGGTTCGCAGCCGAGATAAACCAGCGACTGACCGGCGATCGCTTGATTGGAGCCGGTCGCCAGCAGCAACAACCAGGCAAAACAATGCGGCATGACAGAACGAGGGCGGAGGATCTGGACGATC
>DATCFX010000178.1:0-8272 GCA_036509275.1 Pirellulales bacterium
ACGCCGTGGTGATCGCCACGCCCGACCATTGGCATGCCCCGGCGACGATCCTGGCCTGCCAGGCCGGCAAGCACGTGTATGTCGAAAAACCCTGCTCGCACAACATTCGCGAAGGCCGGCTGATGATCGAAGCGGCCCGCAAGTACAATCGCGTCGTGCAAGTCGGCACGCAAAGCCGCTCCAATCCGCTCGTTGAGCGGGCCATGCAATTGCTGCGCGAAGGGGCGATCGGCGACATCCTGACGGCCAAGGTCTGGAACAGCCAGCGCCGCCGCACGATCGGCCATGCCCAACCGAGCGAGCCGCCCGCCGGGCTCGACTACGACACCTGGGTTGGCCCCGCGCCGCTGCGGCCGTACCAGTCGAATCTGCTGCCGGGCATCTGGCGGTGGTGGTACGAATTCGGCTGCGGCGACATGGGCAACGACGGCGTGCACAACATCGACATCGCCTGCTGGGGGCTGGGCGTCGACACGCATCCGACGTCGATCGCCGCAATTGGCGGCAAGTATTACTTCGACGACGATCAGCAGTTTCCCGACACGCAGACCGTGATCTTCGAGTACTCGGGCGACGGCCGCGTGGGGCACAAGCAGCAGCTCATTTTCGAGCAGCGGATCTGGTCGCCGTACGTGCAGGAGGGCTACGAAAACGGCAACGCCTTCTACGGCACCAAGGGGTTACTCGTGTTGGGCCACTCGGTTGGCTGGCAATTGTTCGGCGAGCGGAACAAGCTGATCGACTCGATGACCGGCAAGCCCAATCTATCGGCCCATCATCGCAACTTCCTGGACTGCATCGCTAGCGGCGCGCGGCCGCATGCCGACGTCGAGATCGGCCACCTGGCGGCGTCACTGTGCCATTTGGGCAATATCGCCACGCGCGTCGGCCGCTTGCTCACGTTCGATCCCGCGCACGAAAAAATCGTCGACGACGAGCACGCGGGCGCGCTCGTCCGCCGCCAATACCGCGATCATTGGGGGACGCCGGCCAACGTGTAGCAGGCTCAGTTCGCCAACTGTTGCAACACTTGTTGCGCCTTGATCTCGAAGATTCGCTGCCACTCGGGCGCCACGAGTGAGTCGCAGTCTTCCTGGGCGTAGCCGGTGTTCTTTCGCTGCTCGGCCGTGGGTGTGTAGTAGATGTAGCCGTTGGTGTAGCCGGCGACAAAGGCGTGCGGGTCGCTGGCTGCCCGCTTGATGTTGAGCCCGATCTGCACCGTCAGTTCGCCGGGAAATGTCACCAGCTTGAAGTCGCCCACGCGCCAACCGCAGACCTCGACATCGAGTGTATCGCGTGCCGCGGCTTTGGTTTGTGCGAGATGCTTCTCGAGCAGCGCGCGGTTCGTGTTCAGCCGCGTGAGCTGCTCCATGATCCGAATGTTTTGCCCATAGGCTTCAACACTCGCGCGGTTGTCGGCGTCGAACTTTCGCAGATCGTCGCTGCCAATCGTCTTGTCGTGCAAGTAACTCTGTGCATAGTGCGACGGAAACTCGGGCGACAGCCGTTGTTGAATCAGCAGCGGTACGAACGTCTTGAAATCGATGTTCGTCGGCTTGAGCGCGTGCAGCAGCCGCTGCTGCTGGGCCTGGATCGCCTCGATGCGCCGCTCGAAGTCGGCGCCGCGCGGCACGGCGATGACGTCGCTCATGACCTTGAGCTTGCCGCCGGGCTTCGTCTCGATCTGCCGCACAGCCCGCATGACGCTCTGGCCCAGCAGGTTTCCCAGCGGCTCGGCGTCCGCCGGCCGGTTCACCTCTTTATAGCGGACCGGATTGATATCGCCGCCGCAGCCCTGCACGAACAGCGCAACCGCGCCATCGCCCAAGCTCTCTTCGATCAGCTTCGAGGCAACGCCGGGATAGTCGGCCGAGTTTCCCTTGCTGGGCGGATTCATGATCGGATGACAAGCAAAGTTGTAGAGCACGGCCAGCGGCTTGCCGTCGAGGCGGTCGATGCGCAGCAGCCCGATTTGCGGATCGATGGGCCCCACGCCGGCCACCTCCGCATCGGGCGGCATCGAGTAGGCGCGGCGCATGTCAACTTCGCTGCCGTCCTTCATCTTCAGTCGCCGGTTTTCGCTGATGCGCTGCTCGTGCCCCGCGCCCGCGCCGACCTTGACCGGCACCAGGTGCTTCCAGGCGTCCTTCACCGCTTGCACCGCGAGCTGCTGCGTATCGCCGCGGACGATGCCATGACAATGGCTGGCGTTGATCAGCACGCTCGACGGCGGAATGCCAAGCTCCTGCTTCAACTGGGCGCGCACGCCTGCCAGAAAGTCGTTGCGGATACGCCCAATCTCACCGATCGCCACCGCGTCGACCGTGATGAGCACCGCCGTCGCGGCCTCGCTCTTCAGCACCAGCGCCTTCGCAAAGCAGGGATCATGCACCGGCGCCGCGCGGTCCGTGATATCCACTCGGGCGACGCCGGCGAGCAGTTCGGCCGCGTGCAGCCGGGTTTGCGGGGCCAGCAGCACGACCACGCCAAGCGCTATGAGGATTGGCTTTTCCAGGTGTTTCATCGTGACTCGTTGCTTTGATTTTTGCGATCGTTACACTTCGCGGATCAATCCAGGCTGCGGCAGCTTGTAAAAACCCTCGGCACTCGGCAGCGTCCGAGACACCGTCTGCCAGCCGTCGAACTTTTCGGGCCCCAGCGCCCGGGTGCTGGCAAAGCCTTCGTCCCAGGTGACTTTGCGGCCGGAATACGTTGCCATACGTCCGAGAATCGCGGTCATCGTGGCCTGCGCCCCGGTTTCGGCCTCGTTGTAGGGCGTATCGCTGAGGATCGCCGCGAACAGCGCATCGTGCTCGACCTGATAAGGATTGGACTTTTTCGCGCCGCCTCGGACATGCGGGAAGCGCCACTCGGCGTCGCCACTTTGAATCACGGCCCCGCCGACGTCGGCGTCGCCCTTGCTGCCGACGGCGAACTCGCCGACCAGCGGCTCGCAACCCGGCATCTGCCGGCAGACGCCGAACATGCGGATGCCGCCAGCGTAGGTGTACTCGACCGCGTGATGATCGAAAATGTCGCCATAGTCTTTGCCGGTGCGCATCTGGCGGCCTCCCATGCCGATCGCCGAGACGGGCGGGCCGCCCATAATCCAATTGCACACGTCCAGGTTGTGGACGTGCTGCTCGACGATGTGATCGCCCGAGAGCCAGGCGAAGAAATACCAGTTGCGCACCTGGTACTCCATCTCGGTCAGTCCTTCGTGCGTGACCGGCTGCTTGATCGTGCCGCCGTTCCAGTAGCAGCGCAGCATGCGAATGTCGCCGATCGCGCCGTCGCGGAGCCGCTGGACCGTCTCCAGATATTTGTCTTCATGATGGCGTTGCAGGCCGACGCCGACCTTTAGATTCTTTTTCTTGGCAATTTCGGCGGCGGCCAAAATGCGGTGGACGCCGGGGGCATCGGTCGCCACCGGCTTTTCCATGAAGACGTGTTTGCCCTGCTCGACTGCGTATTCGAAGTGTACAGGCCGAAAGCCCGGCGGCCCGGTGATAATCACCACGTCAACCGCGTCGATCGCGTGTCGGTAGGCGTCCAGGCCGACGAACCGGCGCTCGGGCGGCACGTCAACCCGCCCGCCGAGGGAACTGGAGACGGCCGCTTTTCGCAGGTGGCCGCCCTTGCTGAGCAAGTTGTAGCTTTGCTCGAGCCGATCGGAAAAGGCGTCGGCCATGGCCCACAGCTTGACGTTCGGCTGCACTTGCAGGGCGTTGACCGCGGCCCCCGTCCCGCGATTTCCGCAACCTACGAGCGCGATCTTTAATTGGTCGCTGCCCGCGGCATGCACTGGCTGCGCGAGCGAAGCCAACGACGCCGCAGCAACGGCCGCCCCCGAATTCTTCAGAAACCGACGACGTGAGGCAGCCCGAGGCGCTGGATCGTGTGGCATTACCAGAAACTCCTGTTGCGTGCTGGCGTGGATGAAGCGGATCGTCGCCGCGAGGATACGGCGGTTTCCAGGCCGGCAGGTTTTGCCTGGACTATTTTCCAGTCTACCCGTTAAGGAACGAACGCAAAATAACTTCTCCGCAAACCCCTCGCCCCTTGTGGGAGAGGCAGGGTGAGGGGCAACGGAATCGGGAAGTTATTTTGCATTCGTTCCTAAGTGCATGGCAGCGTAAGAATCGACCGACAAATTAGGGTTTCATCGCCATGAACCCGGCGACTCCAGCGGGAAAGGTTCGCTCACCATATCCTGCCACGATCTCTACCAGAAAGCCAATGCTGCGCAGTGCCTCCGCCACTTCAGCACTTTGGTAGAGCTGTTGCCGATGTGTTTCTTCGTGACGGCGATACGCGTCTCCGAGTCGTCGAAAGGTCACGATTCTGCGCGTGAGCTGCTGGTTGGGCTCGTCGTGCAGATATTCAACGAGACACGCCCAGTCCTCCCCTTCTCGAAATGCTTGCTTCAAACCGGCGTGTCGGCCGGGTACGACCACATCGAAGATCAACACGCCGCCGGGAACCAACGCATCGAATACATTCCGAAATACTTGCCTCAGCGCGGACAGCGAGTTGTGCTCATCGAATCGATAGCTGAAAACTTCCCCCAGTGCAGTCACCGCACGGCAAGCGGGGACGGGAAAATCGACGAACGAGCCAAGCAGGAACGTCCCTTCGGGAACTCGCCGTCGCGCGATAGCAAGCATGGCCGCGGAAATATCGACCCCGGTGACCCGGTGCCCCGCATCCGCCAGGCACCTGGCCCAGATGCCGCTTCCGCAGCCAAGATCGACGACGAGCGTCGAGGTACTGCCGCACTGGGCGATCGTACGCAACAGGCTCGGCGCGGCGTTGCGGGCGAAATCGCCAAAGCCCGTGTCATGGACGTACGCCAGGTCAACATCGTAGGCGCCATTTGCCGGCATCAAGCGGAGACTCTCTCGATTTCCGGCCGTCATCGACTGGCGGCAAGGCTCAGGTCGTCGTGGCTCGCCGCTTGGCTTTTTTTGCCGCTCGGTTCTTCCGGGCCTGTTTGGCTTTGACAGCCGCCGGCGGGGCTTGCTCGGCATTCCACGCATCCCAGAGCGCTTTGAGCTCGGCCACTTTCTCGGGATTCTTCGCAGACAAGTCGTTCTTTTCACCAATGTCGGCCGCCAGGTCGAACAGCTCGGGCGATGCGCCTTTCCGCTCCGGCTGACCGAGGACGAGCTTCCAATCTCCGTGGCGGATGGCCCAGCGGCCATCGATACGCCAGTATAGCGTCTCGTGCGGGCGGCCCTGCTTCTCGCCGGTCAGATACGGCAATAAATCGACACCGTCTAGTTTCCAGGCCGGGTCGATCGTGCCTCCTGCCGCCGCCACGCACGTCGGCATGACGTCGAGTTGCACGGCCGGCTGCTCGTAGAGTTTGCCGGCGGGCAACGTACCCTTCCATTGAACCAGGAATGGCAGCCGAATGCCTCCCTCCCAGCACGTGTATTTCTGGCCGCGCAGGACGCCGTTGCCGCCGCTGGCGTCGTGGTGCGGCGCGCCGTTGTCGCTGACGAAGAAGACCAGCGTGTTGTTCTCCTGCCCGGTCTTGCGCAACTGATCGAGGACCTGCCCCACCGCCTCATCCATGGCCGACAGAATGGCGAGCAAATTACGGCTTTTACGGTCCTCTACCTTCTCAAACCGCTGGAGGTACTTTTCCGACGCATCGTGCGGGCCGTGAATGGCATTGAACGGCAGGTACAAAAACCAGGGGCTTCCCTGGTGCCGTGCAATCCAATCGGCCGCCCGCGCGGCAAACGCGTCGGTGGTATAAAAATCCTTGTCGTCAATGCGCTGCACTTCGGGAGAGATTCGCGAATCGATGAATCCCTTCGGCGTGAAATACGAACCAGGATTGCCGGTCACGCCGTAGTACTCGTCGAATCCCCGCACCATCGGCAATCGATCGGAGGCATTGCCAAGGTGCCACTTGCCGACGGCACACGTGGCATAGCCTAGCGATTTCAGCCGATTGGCCAAGGTCTGTTCCGTCAACGGCAGGCCACCGCCTTTGCCCATAGCGTTATTCTCGTGCCCGAAGCGCGTCTGATAGTGGCCGGTCATCAACCCCGCGCGCGAAGGCGAGCAAAGCGGCGCCGAAACATAACCCTGGGTGAAGCGCACGCCGCCGGCAGCGATGGAGTCGATATTCGGCGTGGGAACCCGCGTGCCGCCGTAGCAGCCGAGTTCGCCGTACCCCAGGTCGTCCGCATAAATGAACAAGACATTCGGCTGGCTTCGTTCGGTGCCGTACGCCTGCGCACAAGCCACGCCCAAAGACGCCATGAGGAAAAAGAACAGGCAGCGCATCGTTGTCTCGAATCGCAAGGGAACTCCGGGCGCGACGCGCGCCCACGGGATGCATTGGTAGACGTTTAGCGCGGTCGGTTTATTGTTCGCCGCAAGCGAACTCCTGGAAAAAACCGCCTCGATTCGCATGCTGCGATCCAGGTTCGAGGTCCGAGGATTCAAAGCTCACCCGACTCGGCGACCGTTCGAGGCCACGCGGCGGCAATTCACCAAGTGCATTCGCCAAGCGGCCCCCGCGAGCCGACGCCTTGCTATCCGGCCCGAGACGGAATTGTTTGGGAGTCATTTCGACGCACCAAGCACGACGATTTTTCTTCGAGAACAACTTTCGCATTTTGTGCCCTCGGACCCCCAAACACCGTCAGTTTTTCAAATGCGGACAAAGCGTGGTTTTTCAGGCTTTCCAGAATGTCGCAAGTCATTATAGTGAAACAACTTGGCCGAGTGGCGGAATAGGCAGACGCACGGGACTTAAAAGCCCGAATCAGAGTCCCAGGATTGCCGTATTTCCCGAGGAAAACGGCGCTTTTGCCGCCGCGGAATAGCGCGAATTATCGCCGAATCGCGCCAATTCTGTGACCTTTTAGTGTGACCTCCTGGCTGCCGCTTTGCCTCGATCATTATCGGGCCAAGAAGTGGTTACTGGTGCTCGCAGGAGAGATCTTATCCCACCCTCCGCCGATGCGTGCAAGTCACTCTACACACTGCAATAGAAACGCCGGCGCCGGTGGACTCGTCCTCCATCGGGGCTTTTTCATGCGTCGCTCGCACATTAGCGTTCGGAGGGGGCTCAGCGCACCAGCTTACAATTCGGTTTGGCCATTTGGAATCGCTGCGCTCCAGCGTCCGTGACGCTCGTTGCCCGGAGCGTGAGAATCTTGAGCTTGGGAAGTTTTGTCAGGTGTACGAGCCCGGCGTCGGTAATCTGCTTGTCATTTGTCAAATCAAGTCCGATGAGATCCGCAAGGCCAACAAGGTGGGCTAAACCGGCGTCCGTACAGCTACTGTCCGATACGCTCAGATACTTCAGCGTAGGAATCGCTTTCAAACGAAACAAGCCGGCGTCGCTCATGTAAGAAGCATGGAATTGCTCAAGGTGTAATGACTGCAGGCGTTGCGGGACTTCATCGGCCGCAATGTTCTTACACCCTCGAATGTCGAGAATCTTGAGCGACGGAAATGTCGCCAAGCGGGCGATTCCCGCATTGGTAATTTGAGTATCCCGTATCCAGAGCGCCCGTAGCTTGGGAAGTGTTCGCAGACGATCCACTGCCGTGTCCGTAATCCGAGTACCACACATAGCCAGGTCAGTCAGATCCTCCAAGCTTGCAAGATGAATGACTCCCGCATCGGTAAGTTTCGTTCCGTCGAGTCCGACATGCGTAACTGATCGCAGTCCCTTCAATCGAGTCAAATCTTGATCGGAAATTTGCTTATTGCCGTGCATAGCAACGGCCACGATGTTGATCGCACCAGCCGGTAAAGCCTCGGTGGTCCTGACCACGTCGCCGTAATGCCCGCTCGGACCTACGCGGACGTAGCCGCGCTGACTCAACACCCAATTAGCGACCGCCCGTTGATCCAGCTGTGGGTTGATTGCGCTCACATCGGACGGTCCGCCGACCGGCTTTTGCTGGACGGGAAACTTCGCGACGACCGACTGCAACCCTGGCGCCGTGCAAAACACTCGCAAACCAAGCGTTGGAGATCCACCGGAGAGGTTGAAATTTCGCCGTTCAGGGTCCCAGTGCGGTGATTCCCACTTCAGCCCTCGGAGCACGCACTCGGACCCCACGGGCGGCCCAGGCGGATCAACCGGCGGCGATTGTGCATAGTAGTCTGTCGAATAGAAGTCGGCGCAGAACTCTCGCACGTTCCCCTCCAGGTCGAACAGGCCAAACGGATTGGCCCGCTTTTCGCCCCCTGGGTGTGAACGCTTGTCGGAATTGATGCCGATCCATTCGTTGTC
>DATCFX010000179.1:0-1686 GCA_036509275.1 Pirellulales bacterium
AGCCGTGATCGAGGTCGATCGCCGCCCCACCTTTTTCAAGGACTAACCCCAACTGGCGACCAACCACCCTGCACACAACTTTGCGACACTACCGAAGCCGGATTTCGACGCTACCAGTCCACGCACCCAATCGACAGCGGAGGGGCCTTTCGGGTACGATTTCGGGCAGGGCGGGGCTGGCGAAGCGGGACTGGCCGGCCGAGCGGTTACTGATACCCATTTCCCTTCTCGAAAGCCATCCGACCATGTTTGCCAATATCGAAAAAGCGCTCGGTGAAAAATCGCGTTTCCTGCTCGGCTTCGACAAGCCAAAGATTCCTTCCAGCCGGCTGCACTTGCCGGGGCCGGACTTTGTGGACCGCATCTTCCAGCCGTCGGCTCGCAACAACCGCGTGCTGGCCAATCTCGAGCGGATGATCGGCCACGGCCGGCTGGCCGATACCGGCTATCTGTCGATCCTGCCGGTGGACCAGGGGGTCGAGCATTCGGCCGGGGCCAGCTTCGCCAAGAATCCCGACTACTTCGATCCGGAAAACATTGTCAAGCTGGCGATCGAGGGCGGCTGCAACGCCGTGGCCTCGACCTTCGGCGTGCTGGGAAGCGTGGCCCGCCGCTACGCCCACAAGATTCCGTTCCTAGTGAAGATCAACCACAACGAGTTGCTGACGTACCCCAACAAGGCCGACCAGATCCTGTTCGGCACGCTGCGCGAAGCGGCCGATATGGGCGCGGCGGCGGTCGGGGCCACCATCTATTTTGGCTCGGCCGAGAGCAGCCGGCAGATCGTCGAAATCGCTCAGGCCTTTTCCCAAGCCCACGAAATGGGCATGGCCACCGTGCTCTGGTGCTACCTGCGCAACAACGCCTTCAAGCAGGACAAGGACTATCACGTTTCGGCCGACTTGACCGGCCAGGCCAATCACCTGGGCTGCACGATTCAGGCCGATATCATCAAGCAGAAGCTGCCCGAGAACAACGGCGGCTTCAAGGCGCTGAACACGGGCAACAGCAGCTACGGCAAGCTAGACGAGCGGATCTACACCGAGCTGACCAGCGATCATCCGATCGACCTGTGCCGTTACCAGGTGGCCAACTGCTACATGGGCCGCGCCGGCCTGATCAATAGCGGCGGCGCCTCGGGCAAGAACGACTTTGCCGAAGCCGTGACCACCGCCGTGATTAACAAGCGGGCCGGCGGCATGGGCTTGATCTCCGGCCGCAAGGCGTTTCAACGGCCGCTGAAAGAAGGCGTCGAACTGCTGCACGCCATCCAGGACGTCTACCTCTGCAAAGAAGTGACCGTAGCATAGCCTTCGGCCCCGCCGTAAACTGAATCGCGTTGCTTTGCCGGGTGCCGGTTCGTCCAGCCGGGTGCCATGCCCACGCCGCGTGGGCATGCGCGTTGGGCGCTCGCCCCAGCATGCCCACGCCGCGTGGGCATGGCACCCCAGTTCACCATCCCCAATGTTCACCGTCTCCAAAGTTCACCATCCCCAATGTTCACCGTCTCGTTCGTCCTGCACTGCTGGACAAGCCGGCAGTGGCGCCCTTAAATGATCGTGCTAACTCGCCCCGCACTCCCTCCGAGATTTGTCATGCCCATCCCATCCGATCGGCGCAATGCCGCGCGCCATCCGCTTTCGAAAACCTGCATTCTGCTATTCGTTGCGACGCTGACGTTGAACT
>DATCFX010000180.1:0-6636 GCA_036509275.1 Pirellulales bacterium
CGACAACAGCGGGCCGACAACTTCGGCCGGCGCGTTTTCGACGGCCCGCATCAGCCCTTCCAATTCGACGACCCGCGCCACTGCTTCGCGGGCCGATTGATCGGCCGCCAACAGCGTGTCGAAGGCCTCGCGCTCGGCGGCCGTCATCTCGTCGCTCGCATAGCGAAACGCCTGCCAGAACACTTCCGCCGGCGTGTGGTTATCTGCACTCATGAGTCGCGTCACGAATAAAGGAATTGTGAATGGCCGGTTGCTGCCGTTTGACGGTCCGCTCGGCCTCCGGCTCTTGTGAACCGGTGCATCATTACTAAGACGCTCAGCCGCTCGGCTTTATTTGCACGCGAGGGCCCTCTCCGGACAGCGAATGTGGCCGCACGCCCGAACTTTTTTCGGCAAAAGGGCTTAAGCCTGGCAAAACGGGGCGGGTAGCGAGCTTGAAACCCACCCGCGGCGTTCGTAGGATTCACTGCCGCTGCGGCACCCCCCAAGCCCCAGGAGTGCCCGCCGAAGTCCCCTATTTGTCACAGGCAGCCATGTCGCTCGCGATTCGGCCTTTCAACCCACGGGACCTCGAGCGAATCGAGGCTTCGACGCTGGAGATCGGCCGGTTCATCTTCCAAAGGGCCGGCGAGCGGGCACCCCGGCCGACGCAGCGACGCTGGTGGGACGACCGGATCATGGGCTGGGCCATGCAGGACGAGGCCCTGAAGCTGCAAATGTTCCGCTTCGTCGATGTGCTGCCGATGCTCGCCGACAGTACCGCCGTGACCCGGCACCTGCACGAGTATCTCGACGCCGAGCGCTTGCCGGGAGCCATTAAGCTGGGCTTGAACCTGGCCGCGCCCCGCTCGCTGGCCGGACGGGCGTTGGCCATGGCCGCCCGTCGCAACGTGCAGAGCTATGCCCGGCGGTTCATCGCCGGCAGCAATACTACCGAAGTGCTGGCCGCCGCCATGCGCGAACGCAAGCTGCGCAGGGCCTTTACCCTGGACATCCTGGGCGAGGCCGTCACCAGCGATCGCGAGGCCGAGCGGTACTTCAATATGTACCTGGAACTGCTCGACCAGATTGCGCCCCGGGCCAATGCCTGGCCCGAGGTGCCGCAGATCGACCGCGGCACGTTCGAAGAACTGCCCCGCCTGAACTTGTCGGTCAAGCTCTCGGCGCTGGATAGCCAGTTCGATCCGATCGATCCCGAAGGGACCACGCGGCGCGTCGCCGAGCGGCTGCGGCATCTGCTGCGGGCAGCTCGCTCGCGGCGGGCCTTTATCCACGTCGACATGGAGTCGTACCACATCAAGGATCTGACGCTCGCCATCTTTCAGCAAGTGCTGGGCGAGCCCGAGTTCCGCGAGTTTGCCGACGTGGGCATCGTCATCCAGGGCTACCTGCGCGATTCGGGCGACGACCTGGTGCGGCTGCGCGATTGGGCCGCCCAGCGCGGCACGCCGGTCTGGGTGCGGCTGGTCAAAGGCGCGTATTGGGATTACGAGACCGTGCATGCCGCGGCGATGGGCTGGCCCGTGCCCGTCTTTCAGCAAAAGTGGGAAACCGACGCCAACTACGAGCGGCTGACCGTGTTTCTGATGCAGAACTACCAGGTGTTGCGGCCGGCCTTGGGCAGTCACAATATCCGCTCGCTGGCGTATGGGCTGGCCGTGGCCCGGCACTTGGGCGTGCCCAGCAATGCCTTCGAGCTGCAAATGCTGTACGGCATGGGCGACCAGGAAAAGCAGGCCCTGGTCGATCTCGGCTATCGCCTACGAATTTACATGCCCTACGGCCAGCTCCTGCCGGGCATGGCCTACCTGGTGCGGCGGTTGCTGGAAAACACGTCGAACGAATCGTTTCTTAAGGCCGGCTTCAGCGACCACGTGGCGCCCGAGGTGCTTCTGATGAATCCCAACGAACACGACCGCCATGTCCCGCAACCGGTGGCTGGGCGGATATCGGCGAAGCCCGAGCGGCCCGCCGGTCGCGATGAGCCCTTCCACAACGAGCCGTGGACCGATTTCGCCTTGGGCACCAGCCGCCGGGCGATGCAAGCCGCGCTGGCCGAAGTGCGCGAGCAGCTCGGCCGGCATTATCCGCTCGTGATCGACGGGCGGCCGGTCGACACGCGCGACCGGCTGGCTTCGCTCAATCCCTCGCATAAAAGCCAGGTCGTCGGCACCGTAGCCAGTGCTTCGGCCGTCGACGTCGAAGCGGCCGTGGCTGCCGCCCGCCAGGCCTTGCCGGCCTGGTCCGGCGCGAGCGTCGATGAGCGGGCCACGTGGCTCGAGCGGGCGGCCGATGTGCTGGCCGAGCGGCGCTTCGAGTTGGCCGCCTGGGAAGTCTTCGAGTGCGGCAAGGTCTGGCGCGAGGCCGATGCCGACGTGACCGAGGCCATCGATTTTTGCCGCTACTACGCGCTGCACGCCCGGCAGTTGCAATCGCCGGTGGAAGACGTGCCTGGCGAAGACAACCAGCTCGAGTATCTGCCGCGCGGCGTGGTCGGCGTGATCGCACCTTGGAATTTTCCGCTGGCGATCCTCACCGGCATGACCACGGCCGCCCTGGCCACTGGCAACACCGTCGTCATGAAGCCGGCCGAGCAGTCGCCCGTGATTGCCGCCAAGCTGGCCGAAGTGTTTGAAGCCGTCGGCCTGCCGCCGGGAGTTTTGAACCTCGTTTCGGGCACGGGCGAAGCGGCCGGGGCGGCACTGGTCGAGCATCCAGACACGGCCGTAATCGCCTTCACCGGCTCGCGGGCCGTGGGCCTGGCAATCAACGCCCGAGCGGCCGAGGTTTCGGCCCGGCCCATCGGCTACGTCAAGCGCGTGATCGCCGAGATGGGCGGCAAGAACGCGATCATCGTCGACGACGACGCCGATCTGGACGAAGCGGTGCTGGGCGTCGTGCGCAGTGCCTTCGGCTACCAGGGGCAAAAGTGCTCGGCCTGTTCGCGAGCGATCGTCCTCGCGACCATTTACGATGCATTTCTCGAGCGGCTGGTCGAGGCGGCCCGCAGTCTCAAAGTCGGTCCGGCCGAAGACCCAGCCACGAGCGTCGGGCCGGTGATCGATGCCGAGTCGCTGGCGCGCGTGCGACAATACATCGAGATCGGCCGGCGCGAAGGCCGCGAGGTGCTGGCCGTCGACGTCGGGCCGCTGGCCAGCGAAGGCTATTATGTCGGTCCGCACATTTTTGCCGACATCGCGCCGGACTCGCGCCTGGCCCAGGAGGAGATTTTTGGTCCGGTGCTGGCCGTGATTCGCGCCCGCGACCTGGACGACGCCTTTCGCATCGCCAACGGCACGCAGTACGCACTGACCGGCGGCCTATTCTCGCGCAGCCCGGCGAATCTCCAGCGTGCCCGGCGCGAGCTGCTCGTGGGCAACCTCTATCTCAATCGCGGCATCACCGGCGCGATGGTCGGCCGACAGCCCTTCGGCGGCTTCAAGCTCTCCGGCATCGGCAGCAAAGCCGGCGGCGCCGACTACCTGCTCCAGTTTGTCCTCCCGCGCGTCGTGACCGAAAACACCATGCGCCGCGGCTTCGCCCCAATGGAGCCGAACACCGAGACCGAAGCGGCCGAGTGAAGGACGCCGATCTTCCACATCCGTCTCGTCCGTAATCCCCCACTTTCCTTCGCGTGAAAACCTTGATGGCCCGCGGAATTGCGCGACGAATCGCTTGACAAGTAGGGGCCGGATCACGGAGTCTGGAGCACCGTCGAAAACCTGCGTTTCGCACTCCATACTGCCGGGGCAAGCCGGATGCACCGAAACACGCCTGCCGCCAAAAGCCAGGACCGCCAATTGGACCTGGAGATCAAAGACGCGGCCGTCATCTTCGAATCGGTCTGGGAGGGCCTTGAGGTAGATGTCGGCCACGAGAATTTGCGCTTTCCCAAGGAAATCATCCTCCTGGGCGGAGCCCCCGGCGCGGGCAAAGGCACGCAGACCCAGTTCATCATGCAAGCCCGGGGGCTGACGCGGCCGGCCATCGTCATCAGCAGCCTGCTGACCTCGCCCGAGGCGCAGAAGATCAAGGACCGGGGAGGCATGGTCGGCGATACGGAGGTGATCGGCATCCTGTATCGTAAGCTGCTCGAGCCGCAATACCGCGACGGTGTACTGCTGGACGGTTTTCCGCGGACGCAGGTCCAGGTGGAATGTCTCAAGCTGCTGGTGGACCAGATCAACCAACTGCACAACGAGTTCGAGAACACGCCGCTGGCGATTCATTTTCGCCGGCCGACGATCCACGCCATGGTGCTGTTCGTCAACGAGCGGGTGAGCATCGAGCGGCAGCTCCGACGCGGCGAGCAGATCGCCGCCCACAACCGCGAGGTCGAGGAGTCGGGCGTGGGTACGACGCTGCCGATGCGGCCCACGGACCTGAGCGAGGATGCCGCCCGCGGCCGGTATCGCGTGTTCAAAGAGCAGACCTGGGACGCGCTGCAATCGCTCAAGGACATTTACCACTATCACCTCGTCAACGCCGAAGGGCCGATTGAAGAGGTCGAGACCAACATCCTCAAGGAGTTGCAGTACCAGAGCTCGCTGGAACTGGAGCCGCGGACCTACGACCGGCTCAGCCCGCTGCCGCTGGCCGAGGAAATCATCCTGCACGCCCGGCAGGAGCTGGTGCGTCGGCTCGACAGCTACGAACTGGAGCAAACCGATCTGTTTGTGCGCACGGTCGAACTGATTAAGAACAAGTTCATGCCGATCGTCGCCCGGCACGCGCTCTCGGGCCGGGCCGTGGTGAACTCCGAGGATCCGATCTTCCACGATCCGCTGGCGCTTTCGATGCTGATCGACATTTTTTCCGAACGCGGCTTCCACGCCGTGGTCGACAAGCACATCCAGGAAATTCCCGAAGAAGTGGACCTGCGCACCGGCCAGGTGAAGCGGCGGATGAAGGCCGTCTTCCGCATCCAAATCAACTTCAAAGGCTCCGACATCCGCCGCGGGTAGGTGAACCAATCATTCTGCGGGTCTGCCTTCAACCCAGCTAACTTCCTGGATGGGTGGCAAAAACCGCGAAACTTGAACTTAGACAAATGGACCGAATGGGGAGGCGGAGTGCCAATCGAAGATCTCAGCCGCCGGAACATTCGCAAGTTCTTCGACTGGGTTCATGAGCGAGCTTTTGCCTGCGAGGGTACGAATCCAGGCCGGATTGCCAACCAAGCTCGCCAACAGATCTTCAGCTTGCGCGATCCGGGCGGGCAACACGACGACGAGAACGCCACGATCCCGCCGTCGCGCTCGATGGCGATCGGCGTGTGCGGCGCCGCGCCGGAGTTGTCGACACCGGCGATGGCTGAAGCCGCCAGGCAGTTTATGCCTTCTTAGGCTGCGTAAACGCCGTCGAGTGATTGGCCGAATCTGCCGGTGGGTCACCGTCTAAAGACGGAGAGAACGCAACCTCCATTCAAGACGAATCCACGCCAAACGTGATGTGGTTGTTGCTGTTGCTGTTGCTGTTGCTGTTGCTTGAAAAGGGAACGACGGCGGGCTGAGCGATGGGCGCAGCCGGCACAGGTGGCGGTATGATAAACGGATTCCAAGCCTTGTTCTCGTACCGGAGCCACGTGTTCCGCGGCGTGTAGTACCACCAATAGCCTTGGTGCCAACGGTACCTCCATCCGTCAGGGCGGGCTTCGATCGGCGCGCCGCTCGCCGAGGCTGCCGCTTGAGAGCGGCTTGCGATCTGGGCGCCTGACTGACCAAATCCCCTCAAAGGTAAAAGCCCCAAGCCAAAAATCATCACGGCGACGAGGATGATGATGCGCATGCCACACTCCTTTTTGTCCCGAGGGTGGGTCCGAGATATGGAAACCGATTCGCCTGACCGACCGGCTCGACAAGGCTCAAGCTAACCTCAATAGGCGGTGCAAAAATCGGCCCTAATCGCGACTGCCTGGACGAAATCTGGCGCATCGCATCCGCTAGCCAGCAGCGCCGTTCGCTCGGCACCCCGGGGGCCTTACTCAAACGCGTGGGACCCGTCAAAAAGGCAAAGAAACCCGACGAATGCGACTGTATTTGCTTTGGGGCACCCAATTACCATCCCAACCCTGGCGCTGGCTTTAATCAGCGGCGGAATGTTGGCGCTGGATTGGATGCGGATGGACATCTTTCCATCGCTGAATACCCGAATCTTCGTCATTTTGCAGTTCGACCGGCATGCGCCTCAGCCAAATGGAGGGCTTTGTCGTTTGTCAGTTCGACCTGTTGTTTCAGTATGGGGATGGCATCAAGGAGAGGTCTCGCCGCATTCAACAAATTGCCCTTGCGGAAACATCCTTTCACTCGGGGAAAGAAATAGGTCAGGCGATGGGGCAGGTTGTGGGCATGCCCAACCGCGCGATGTCACGGATGCCGCCTGGCGCATTGCGCCACGCATGGTGATGCGGCTGGGTGCCGGCAGCGTCCCGGTCGGCTTTCTCGTGCTCGAAGGCAAGACCACGCCGATCGGGATGGTCGCCGACGTGCCGCAGAACATGGTCCGCCCGCTGGTTTTGTAGAACGTTCCCGGCACGGTGGCCGAGTGCGAAAGCGGCACGGGCCCAAGACCTGTCCCGTTTATCTGATCCCACAAGGAGCGAGGGTGTGCGGAGAAGCTATTTTGCGTTCGATCCTT
>DATCFX010000181.1:0-3916 GCA_036509275.1 Pirellulales bacterium
CAATCCGAGTGCCGCATCGCCCGCAGAGGCCGGTGTCAGCGCTCACCAGCCGGCTCCACTCGACGGCACGCTGCCGGTCGCGGCGCAGCCAGCGGCCGCCAACCCGGCTGGCACGCCAGCCGCTGCCGCGCCAACTGCGACTGCGGCGACTGCGAAAGCCGGCGCCAGTCCACCGGCTGCCGATACCGTGCGGCAAGTTTCATACGAGGAACCGGTCTCCGGCGATCACCAGCAGCTCTTGGCCAAAACCATTCAAGCCTTGGAAAACGCCCCCAGCGACGGCAACCCCGCGGCACACAATGCCCAGCAGGTCTATTTGCGCATGCTCTACCTGGCGGCCGGGCGCCGCGACGACGCCATGCGGCCGATCACCGAGCTGCCGGCCAACGAGCAGGAGTTTTGGACCGAGCAGTTGTTCGGCCTCTCGACGTACCTGGATGCCAACCATTCGCCCGACGCCCGCCGCCGCGCGGCCGAAGCCCGCGTCCATTTGAACAATGCCGCCAGCCAGTTGAGCGAGACGGGCGAGCTACTGGTGCGCAACCTGGCCTTCTGCACCGAGGTCCACAGTTACGGCGTATTCACGCCTTTCGCCACCCAGGAGTTCAAGCCCAGCCAGCAAGTGATCCTGTATGCCGAGGTCGAGAACTTCAAGAGCGAGTCGACGCCCAAGGGTTTTCATACGGCGCTGCGCAGCAGCTACCAGATTTTCGACCAGCAGGGCCGCCGCGTAATGCAGCACGACCTGGGCACGACCGAGGAGTATTGCCGCAACGGCCGGCGCGACTATTTTATTCGCTACTTCCTGACGGTTCCCGGGCGGATCTATGATGGGACCTATACCCTGCACCTGACGATCGAAGACACGCTCGGCCGCAAGATCGGCCAATCGACGATCGATTTCACGGCCAAAGAAAAATAGCTTCCGCATGATGCCCGGCTACGATGCAATCGTCTTGGGAGTCGGCGGCATCGGCAGCGCGGCACTCGCCGCGCTGGCACGCCGCGGGCAGCGCGTGCTGGGGCTTGATCGCTTTGCACCGGCCCACGATCGCGGCAGCTCGCACGGCCAGACGCGCATCATCCGCCAGGCGTATTTCGAGCATCCCAACTACGTGCCGCTACTGTTGCACGCCTACGACGCCTGGCACGCGTTGGAAAGCCGGACCGGTCAGCGGCTGTACTACGAAGTCGGCCTGCTCCAAATCGGTCCGGCCGACGGCCTCGTGCTCTCGGGCGTGCTGGCCAGTGCCCGCGAGCACGGCTTGGATGTGGAAACGCTGAGCCCGCGCGAAATCACGGCCCGCTTTCCCGGCTTTCGCTCGCGGCCCGACATGCAGGGCGTATTCGAGCGCGGCGCCGGCTACCTGTTGGTCGAAGCCTGCGTGCAGGCCCAAGTTGCCGATGCCCTGGCGGCCGGCGCCGAGTTGCGTGCCTCCGAAGCGGTGGTCGGTTGGCGCGTCCTCCGCTCCGGCGTCGTCGAATTGGAAACCCAAGGGGGCCGCTACCAGGCCGATCGGTTGATTATCGCGGCCGGGGCTTGGGCCGGCCCGCTGCTGGCCGACTTGCGGCTGCCGCTAGAAATCGTGCGCAAGCCGCTCTACTGGTATTCGACCTCCAGCGACACCTATCTGCCCGATCGCGGTTGTCCCACGTTTTTGTTCGACGCGCCTGAGGGAATCTTTTACGGCTTTCCGCAGCTCGGGGCCGAAGGCATCAAGCTGGCCGAGCACACCGGCGGCAAGCCAGTCGCCGATCCGCTGCGGTTGGACCGGCAGATCGATCGCAACGACCAGCAACGCGTCGAGAATTTTTTGACCGAGTATCTGCCCGGGGCGACAACCGTTTTCAATCGCCATGCGACGTGCATGTACACGCTCACACCCGACCGCCATTTCGTCGTGGACCTTCACCCGCAATACCCGCAGGTGGTCTTTGCCGCCGGATTGTCCGGCCACGGCTTCAAATTCGCGCCGGTACTGGGCGAAGCGCTGGCGCAACTAGCCATCGAAGGCCGCACTGTCCTGCCCATCGATTTTCTGTCCGCCGACCGATTTATCCCGTAGCGGAAGTCGTGAGACTTCCGACGTGCTCCACCACTACCGCTTTCAGGGCACGGCCACTTTCCAACTTGGGCCGGCCGCGTCTTCCGTCTGACTGCGGGCGGGCGATGTGACCCCGGGCTGTTCGCCTTGCCGCACAGGCTCGGTCCGGCCTTCGCTCGTCGAGTGGTGCAGCAGGCCTTCAGCCAGCAGGCCCAAGCCGGCGGTCATGGCTAGCCTGGCAAGTGGGCGGCGCCGCGTCATGCCATACATCAGCAACAATGAGCCCACGGTGCCGCTGAACAGTCGCGATTGGCTTCGCCACGGAGAGGAAAAGTGCTCTTCCTCCATCGCCGACGGCCGGAGTTTTTCTGGAACTTTGCCCAGAGCGGCGCCCAACAGCCAACTGCCGGCTCGTTGCGTCTGTTCGGCCAGCATACAACCGCTGGCAACCACGGCCCGATCGGCCTCGTCGCCCAGACTGACCCCCATTTCCAGCAGTTCGCGACGGAGCCTCGCTCGGCGGACCGCCCCGCGCTGCGGATCGAACAAGAAGAGCGCTCCAGCGCCGACCGCCGCTCCCTTCAAAAAACTCAAGATGTGTGCCACGGTGTTACTCCCTTCCTAGCTGTATTGAAATCGGGCACCCAGACCGGCGAGCGTGCAGGCTCGTCGCCCATAGTCTAGCACCGGCTGGGCGATTTTTGGCTACTCGGATCAAATCCCCTGTGACTGCAAAAACCGCGCCCGCGACTGGGCCGGATTTGCCGCCGCTGCTATGATTGCCGGTAGCTGTGCGCGGCTGGTCGTCGGCGGAGTATCGCGGTTTTCCAAGGTAGGAGCCAACGGAAACGATGAAAACGGAACGATTGCAGGAGTTTCGCCGCCGGCTGCTCGAACTGCGCTCTCGGCTGGCTCGCGAAGTCAACCAGTTGATCGAGTCGATCCCTAACGAGGGGCAGCCGGTCGGCGAGATTTCGCACATTCCCACCCATAACGCCGACCGCGACAGCGACGGCATCGACAAAGATGTCGCGCTGATGCAGAACGAAGAAGGGCTGCTCGACGCGGTCACCGCCGCACTGGAGCGGATCGAGCAAGGCACGTTCGGCACATGCGAAGGCTGCCAAAGCAACATCGCCGTCGAACGCCTGGACGCTTTGCCCTACGCACCCCTGTGCATCGCCTGCGCGCAGCGCGGCGTGTAGGTCTGAAGTGGATGCCGAGCCCGCGCTGGCCCTATTAACCAGCGACCTGCTAGCCGGTGGCCCGCTGACCGGCGGCTGCCCGCGTCTCGCGGACGATCTTCACATATTGAGCGGCCAGCGAACGGATTCGCTCGAAATCGCCGCTGGCCACCGCCGCCGGCTCGACAAGCGAGCTGCCAACCCCCAACGCGCACGCGCCGGCTTTGAGAAAATCGGCCGCCGTGTGCAGGTGTACCCCGCCGGTCGGCATCAGCCGAATCTGCGGCAGCGGGCCATGTACCGCCTTGAGATAGGCCGGGCCGGTGATGTCCGAGGGAAACACCTTGACGATATCGGCCCCCGCCTGCCAGGCCGTCAGAATCTCGGTCGGCGTCAAAGCGCCCGGCATGACCAGCTTGTCGTAGCGGCGGCAAAGCTGGATGACGTCGGTATTCACCACCGGCGACACGATGAACTGCGCCCCGGCCAGTAGCGCGATCCGCGCCGTCTCGGTATCGAGCACCGTGCCGGCGCCCAGCAGCACGCGATCGCCGAGTCGGGCAGCTACTTGCTCGAGCACGCGATGCGCCTGCGGCACGGTGAAGGTCACTTCCAGCACGTCCACGCCGCCGGCCACCAAAGCCTCGGCCACGTCGACCAACAGGCTGCCGTCGGGCGCCCGGATGA
>DATCFX010000182.1:0-6856 GCA_036509275.1 Pirellulales bacterium
AAGGATCGAACGAAAAATAACTTCCGTTTTTGCCGGCCCCTCTCCCTGCCCTCTCCCGCAAGGGGCGAGGGGTTTGCGGAGAAGTTATTTTTCGTTCGATCCTAAATTCGAAGTGCGTGCCGAGCATTGGCACGCTGGCGACCGCCGGATTGTCGATAAAATGGGCGTTTAAGGCAACCCGGCTTTGCCGCCCCGTAGCCGCTGGCGGACTTGCAGAAAAAACCGCTGATAGTCATCGCGCCGGTAGTCGGGAAACGTCCATTCCCGCGGCAGCCACTGCCCGCCTTTGAAATACAGCGTGACTTCGGCAAACATCCCATCGCCCAGGTAAATGCGATGGGCATGGTCCTTGGTGCTGGCCAGCACGAGCTTGGCCAGCGTGATGTAGCCGGGATCGAGGTTCAAAGGCCGCGGCTCGGCGTGGCGTGCCAGTTGGGCATAGTCGCGTTCCCAGCCGCCGGTCTGATGCTTCCAGCGGCCCACATCGCCCGGATCGGCCGGCTGCTCGAACGCCAGAAACGTCTTCGTCAGCCCCGCGCCCATCGTCGCTTCGTAGTAATCGGTCTCGGTGAACGCGAACGACTCGCTCTTAAGCGCCACCGGCCCCCACTGCTCCGTCGCCCGCTCCATCGCCCAGTCGAGCGCGGCAGAATGCCGCGTAATGACGGCCAGCAGGCGGATGGCGGGAGCGGAGAGCATGGGAGGAAGTGGAAAGTGAAAAGTGAAAAGTGACGAAGGCAGCGCGAGGCCGGGCCTTGGCCGTCGTTTTTCACTTTTCACTTTTCACTTTTCACTTTTTATCAAGTATGTGCGTGTCCCAAATTCCGCTCTTCCTGCACCATGTCGGCGATCGCGACCGCGGCGCCCTCGAGCGGGATCATCGTGGGCTCGGGCTTGCTGCGCCATTTGACTTCGAGCTGGCCCTCTTTCAGCCCGCGGCCGCCGATCACGACGCGCAAGGGAATGCCGACCAGGTCGGCGTCCTTGAACTTGACGCCGGGGCGCTGATCGCGATCGTCGAGCAGCACTTCGACGTCGGCCTCGAGCAGCTCGGCATAGAGTTTTTCGGCCGCGGCTGTGACTTCGGCCTGGTTTGCATTCAAGGGCGACAGCACGACTTCGTAGGGTGCGAGCGTCATCGGCCAAAGAATGCCGTTCTCATCGTGCTGGGTTTCCACGAGCGCGGCGATGATGCGATTGATGCCGATGCCGTAGCAGCCCATGATGGCCGCGTGCTGCTGCTCCTTGGCATCGAGAAAGCGGGCATCGAGCGCTTCGGAATACTTCGTGCCCAGCTTGAACACGTGGCCGATCTCGATCGCATGCCGCACCGCCAGCGGCTGGCCGCAGCGGGGACAAGGGTCGCCAGCGGTGGCATTGCGCAGGTCGGAGAAATGATTGACCGAAAAATCTCGCGCCAGCCGGGCGCCCGTGTAATGCTTGTCGGCCTCGTTGGCCCCGACCACGGCCTGCGGCATGCCGGCCACGTCGTGATCGGCCCAGATCGGGATCTTTAAGCCGATCGGCCCGGCAAAGCCCAGCGGCGCGCCGGTGGCTTGCTGGACGACTTCGGGCGGGGCCATTTCAAGCTTGCCGGCGCCCAGCGCGCGGCGGACTTTGCCTTCGTTGGCTTCGTGATCACCGCGGATGAGCACGGCCACCGGCTGGCCATCGGCCACATAGATCAAAGTTTTCAGCATTTCGTCCGGCCGGCAGCCCAGCAGCTTGCTCACCGCGTCGATGCTGCCCAACTGCGGCGTATCCACCTTGGCCAGCGCGGCTCCCACGTCGGGCGGCGCGGCAATCGTTCGCTGGCCGACGTCGGCCCGTTCCAGGTTGGCCGCGTAGCCGCACTTGGCGCAGTGGACGACCGAGTCTTCGCCGTTGTCGGCCAGCACCATGAACTCGTGGCTGGCGTCGCCGCCGATCGGGCCGCTTTCGGCTTCGACGGCCAGGTAGTCCAGGCCGCAGCGGTCGAAGATGCGGCAGTAGGCCTTGTACATCTTGTCGTAGCTGGCGTTGAGGCCTTCGACCGAAGTATCGAAGCTGTAGGCGTCCTTCATCAAGAACTCGCTCGTGCGCAGCACGCCGAAACGGGGCCGCTCTTCGTTGCGGAACTTGGTCTGGATCTGGTACAGCGTGATCGGCAACTGGCGGTAGCTGGAAATATGCCGGGCCACCAGGTCCGTGATGACTTCCTCGTGCGTCGGGCCCAAGGCCATGTGTACGAGCTTATTCTGCCGCCGCACCTTGAAATTGATCAGCACGTTGCCAAACGCCTCGACCCGCCCAGTGCGCTCCCACAGGCCGATCGGCGTCAGGGCCGGCATCAAGACCTCGACGGCGCCGGCGGCGTCCATTTCTTCGCGGACGATTTGCTCGGCCTTGCGCAGCGCTCGCAGCCCCAGCGGCAGATACGTGTAAGCGCCGGCCATGAGTTGCCCCACCAGCCCGGCGCGCAACATCAGCACGTGGCTGGGGATTTCAGCCCCTTCGGGCGTTTCCTTCATGGTCGGAATCAGCGTGTGGCTCCAGCGCAAAATAGCATCCTTTTGCTGAGAGGCGTGGGAATGGGCACTGGGGGCGAACCGTCGGCCGCCAGCCCCGCGGCATTCTATCGCCCCTGGCTTGCGGAATGAACCCCGGGCCGCTGGCGGCCCTTGTGGGCGGCGGCGCTGCTGGGCTAAGATTGGTGAGCCCGGCATCGAGCGGACGGCGCTGGCTTCCATTCAATCCGCGCCGAAGCGCTCCGGCTTTGCCACTCCCGTCGCTGGCCGGCTTTCAATCAGCCGGCCCCGATCCGCCTTCAGAATAGAAATACTGCCCGCATGCCCCGCCGTTTTGTCAATCAATTCGGTCACCAGGAATCGGTGGACCAAGTTTTCCTGGCCCAGCAGAAGCAATTGCGTCCCAACCGCAATGGCAACCTGTACTTGCAGGTTGAACTCACCGACCGCACCGGCTCGATCAGTGCCCGAATGTGGAACGCCAGCGAGTCGGAATACCGCAATTTCGACGATGGCGATTTTGTGCGCGTCGAAGGCTCGACGCAGCTCTTCCAGGGCGCGATGCAGCTGATTGCCACCAATATCTGCAAAGCCCGGCACGAGGAAGTCGACTTCAGCGACTTCATGCCGCTGACGCCCGCGGATATCGATCGGCTGGCTTTGCGCATGACCGAAATCTTGCGATCGCTGGCGAATCCGCACCTGCGCAATCTGGCCGAGTGCTTCCTGCTCGACGAAGAATTCATGCGCCGCTTTGCCCGCTGCCCGGCGGGCATCAAGAACCATCACGCCTACATCGGCGGCCTGCTGGAGCACGTCGTCAACCTGATGGAAGTCATCGTGCGGATCATCGACTGCTATCCGGTCGTCGATCGCGACATGCTGTTGATGGGCGCTTTCTTGCACGACATGGGCAAGATCGGCGAGTTGGGCTACGAACGCGGATTTAGTTACACCGACGAAGGCCAACTCATCGGCCACGTGGTGATGGCCGTCGGCATTTTGGAACAGAAGGTGGCCGAGGCCGAGCGGCTGTCGGGCGAATCGCTGCCGCTGGAAACCGTGCTGCGGCTGAAGCACATGATCGTGAGCCATCACGGCCAATACGAATACGGCAGCCCCAAGCTGCCCATGACGCTCGAAGCCGTGGCCCTGCATCAGTTGGACAATCTCGACGCCAAGCTGCACAATTTCGCCCAGCAGATGCGCGAGGATCCAAACGTGGAAAGTGCCTGGACGCATTTCCATCCGCAGCTCGGCCGCAAACTTTTCAAGGGCTTTCCCACCGGCAGCGAATCCCGCAACGGCGGCCCGCCGGCGTAAACTGCATGGGCGATTTGCCGACGAGCCACCAGGGGTGAGAAGGCACGGAACCACAGAGGCACAGAGACACAGAGAGGGAACAGGAGACGAAGGAACCACCAAGACACGACGGACACAAAGGACTTCGTGTTCTTCGTGCCTTTGTGGTGCTCCCTCTTTTTCCTCTGTGCCGCTGTGGTTCCTTTTTTCGAATCCTAACGAACTGATTGAACGATGAGTAAAGATGAGTAAAGCAGACTGGGAATTGGCCGTCATGGCGCTCCGCAGCTCGGCTGCAAACTTTTCAAGGGCTTTCCCACCGGCAGCGAATCCCGCAACGGCGGCGCGCCGGCGTAAACTGCATGGGCGATTTGCCGACGAGCCACCGGGGGTGAGAAGGCAGGGAACCACAGAGGCACAGAGACACAGAGAGGGAACAGGAGACGAAGGAACCACCAAGACACGACGGACACAAAGGACTTCGTGTTCTTCGTGCCTTTGTGGTGCTCCCTCTTTTTCCTCTGTGCCTCTGTGGTTCCTTTTTTCGAATCCTAACGAACTGATTGAACGATGAGTAAAGCAGACTGGGAATCGGCCGTCATGGCGCTGGTGCGCAAGAGCGGCTATCGCCCGGTCAAGCCGCGGGTGCTGGCCAAGGAATTGGGCGTCGCCGCGGACGACCTGCAGACCTTCAAACGGCTGCTGAAAAAACTGGTCAAGCACGGCGCGCTGGTTTACGGCGCGAATCACTTGATCGGCTTGCCGGGGACGACCAAAGGCGAGTACATCACCGGCGTCTTTCGCCGCATGGCGGCCGGCTTTGGCTTTGTGCGGCCGCAAGGCACGTCGCCGGCGGCCGGCCGCGACCACGATCTGTTCATCGCGCCCGAACATGCCGGCGATGCCAGCAGCGGCGACACGGTGCTGGTGAAGCCGGTCCAGGGCAAAGGCCGCGCGGGCGGCACGCGCGGGCAGATCGTCGAGGTGCTCCAGCGCGAGACCAACCGCTTCGTCGGCACGTATTTCGAAGCCGCCGGCAATGCCCTGGTGCGCGTGGATGGCTCGCTGTTCGCCGACCCGATCTACGTCGGCGATCCGGGCGCCAAAAGCGCCCGGCCCGACGACAAAGTCGTGTTCGAAATGGTGCGTTTTCCCACGCACGCGCATGGCGGCGAGGGCGTGATTGTCGAAATCCTCGGAGCGCGCGGCCAGCCCGGCGTCGACACGCTGTCGATCATTCGCGAGTTCAACTTGCCCGAGGCATTTGCCGAAGACACGATCGAAGCGGCCCGGCTCGAGGCCGAGCGGTTCGACGAATCGCTGGTCGGGCGGCTCGATCTCACGGCCACGACGGTCGTCACCATCGACCCGGTCGACGCCCGGGATTTCGACGATGCGATTTCGCTCGAGCGGCTGGAGAACGGGCATTGGCGGCTGGGCGTACACATTGCCGACGTGGCGCACTTCATCAAGCCGGGCGGACCGCTCGATCGCGAAGCCAAGGAACGCGGCACGAGCGTGTACCTGCCGGATCGCGTGCTGCCGATGCTGCCGGAAGTGATCAGCAACGGCCTGGCCAGCCTGCAGCCCGACCGCGTGCGCTACGCCAAGACGGCCATGCTCGAGTTCACGGCCGACGGCATCCGCGTGGCGACCGATCTGCACAATTCGGCCATCAAGAGCTGCCGGCGTTTCGCATATGAAGAAGTGGACGATTATCTGGCCCGGCCGCGAGACTGGCAGTGCAAGCTCACGCCCGAGGTGCATACGCTGCTGGGCCGGATGCACGAGCTGGCGATGATCCTGCGCGGCCGGCGAATGCGCCGCGGATCGCTCGAACTCTCGATGCAGGAGGTGAAAGTCGATCTCGATCGCGACGGGCGCGTGGTCGGTGCGCATCGGGTGGAAAACACGGAGAGCCACCAGATCATCGAAGAGTTCATGCTGGCCGCCAACGAGGCGGTGGCCGAGGCATTGCACGCGGCGGACGTGCCGTTTTTGCGCCGTGTTCACCAGGCTCCCAACCCGATCAAGATCAAGTCGCTCAACGAGTTCGTCGCCGAACTGGGCTTTCAGACCGCCAGCCTCGAAAGCCGCTTCGAACTCCAGCGATTGCTCAACGAAGTGGCCGGCCGCCCGGAGCAGCACGCCGTGAATTACGCCGTACTGCGCAGCCTGCAACGCGCGGTTTACAGTCCCGAGGAAGAAGGCCACTACGCGCTGGCCAGCGACTGCTATTGCCATTTCACGAGCCCCATCCGCCGCTATCCCGACTTGACGATCCATCGCCTGGTCGACGGCCTGGTGACCCACCGCAAGGCGCGCCGCGACTTCACCGAGCTGGTCGTGCTGGGCGAACATTGCTCCGACCGCGAGCGCCGGGCCGAAGCCGCCGAACGCGAGCTGACCAAGATCAAGCTCTTGACGTTTTTCGAAAGCCGCATCGGCGATGAGATGGACGCGGTGATTACCGGCGTCGAGGATTTCGGGCTGTTCGCGCAGGGGATCGAAATACCGGGCGAAGGATTGATCCGCACCGCCTCGCTCGCCGACGACTATTACGCCTACGACAAGAGCACGCACAGCCTGGTAGGCCGGCGCGAAGGCAATCGCTTTCGCCTGGGCGACCGCGTGCGCGTCTGCGTGGCCCGTGTCGATCTCGACCGCCGCGAGTTGGATTTCCGGCTGGTGCAGGCGGCAGCTTCGGGCGAGAGGCGCCCGCCGCCGACCAGCGGCAATGGCCGAGATAAAAAATCGCGGGGCAAAGCCGACCACCAGGGCCACACGTCCGCGGCAAAAAGCAAGCCCCCGCGCGGCCGCAAAAAACATCCCCGCGATTGACCTCGTCGAGTCGCCACGTCTTCGCGTACCCATTAGCCCCCGGCGAGTCGCCGGGGACTAACGTGCGCGCAAGCGGGCGCTCGCGCGTTTCGCTGCACCCCTGGCGTCGCGGGGCCGAGCCGGTAAAATACTGCCGGCCGCTGCCACTGGCCCCCGGGCGAGGCGCGGTTGCAAGCGTTTTTGGCAACTCGATGTTTTGGCTCGAT
>DATCFX010000183.1:0-1653 GCA_036509275.1 Pirellulales bacterium
ATCGCGATTGCCATGCGGCTGCGCATGGTAGATCGTCAGCGGCTGATCGATCGGTGGCCGGGCGGGATCGACGGGAAAGTTCGGCATCCCGCGCGTAAACGCGGCCGTCACGGCCAGCCGGCAGGCGTTGGTGTGGTCTTCCATGTAATCGCTGGGGGCGTGTACCAGCAGGATCTCGGGCGCCACCAGCCGCATGATCGACGCCAATCGGGACAGCGTCGGCCGATCGTAGAAGATTTCCAGATCGGCCGTCAGGCTCTCGTGAAACACCGCGCCGATCGACTCGCAGGCCTCGATCGCCTCCAGCCGGCGAAGCTGCGCCAGCTCTTCGCGGCCGTACTCGGTCGAGCCGCAACAGCCGTTGGCGAGGTTCATGTAATGAATTTCGTAGCCGGCCGCCTGCAAGTGCAGCAGCGTGCCGGCCATCACGAATTCGATATCGTCCGGGTGGGCAGCGACGGCGAAGGCGCGGGGCATGGGAGAGTGCAGAGCGATGAGTGCAGAGTGAGGAGTAATGGACGACGACGGCGGGCTAGTGCATTTCGGCGGCGCAGGTGCCAATGCCGGAGCGCAGGAAGTTGAACTGCACGTTGGGATGATCGGCCAGCAGCGACATGGGCACGGCACTGTCGGGCAGCTTTTTGGCAATCATCAAGGTTGTCAGCCGCTGGCCGAAGGGATTGTCGTGATTGCCGGCGTGCCAGATCGAGACCTTTTCCGCGCGCCAAGTTTCTTTCGGCCCCACGCTGACGGCCTGCGTCGGCACGTCGGTCACCACGCCGCCGCCGCTGGTGCGGGCATTTTGGATAATCGTCATCGGGTGCAGATCGACGATGCGCGTGGATAGCTGGCGATATTCTTCCGGCGTCGGCGGCTGGTCGCAATAGCGCCCCTCGCGCTTCGGCGGATCGTTGAAAGCCCAGTGCTTAACCTCGCCCTGGCCGCCTTGCATCACGACGCAGCGGGCCGCCGCATAGCTGGCCACGTACTGCGTGGCGTCGGCCTGGGGAAAGTGCATGTTCTGCCGGGGCATGCGCAGCTCGGGCCGGATGCGGTTGAAGCACAGCTCCATGTCGGCCTTGGCAAAACTCAAAGGAAAATCTTCGGGCGCTTCGCGGCCGTCAAGCACCCATTCGTCCATGCCCCAGAAATGGCAGTGCCGCAGGTCCAACTCCAGCTCATTCACCAGCCGGGCCACCAGCGGCAGTTGCTCGGTCGGTCCGATCGGACCGCAAATGCCGGCCGGCCGCTCGGGCGTCGCCTGCCGCCAACTGGTGATGTATTCCAGAGCCTCGGCCAGGTAGAAGTCTTCGAGCGTATCGTAAAACTTTACCGCGAAGCCCGGCCGGGCCAGTGCCAGCAAGTCGTCGGCCTCCAGGCGTGCCGCAGCATCCAGGATTTCGCGGTCCAGCGTCGTATAATCCCACCACGTGGGGCTAATCTTGCTAAGCGGTCTCATAGGCGTATGGGCGGAATAAAAAATAATGAATCTGGAACGTGGACCGAGGGAGGCGTGCCAGTCTGTTGCGCTGCCGCCCAAATGTCCACTGCCGGCATGGGCGGCTGCGACAAACTCCTGGCTGCCTTCTGGAAGCAGATAATCTACTTCGGCCTGCCGGCAGTCGCTAGCCGGAGCGGCTTGCGCCGTCGGGG
>DATCFX010000184.1:0-2168 GCA_036509275.1 Pirellulales bacterium
CGACGAATTTCAAGCCCGGCGGCAGCGTGGCCGCCAGTTCGACTCCCTGGGCGCTGGCCGTGCCGGGGTTCGAGACCCAGACCGTGTAGACAGCTTGCCGGTCGAGGAAGCGGCGGCGCGGGCCTTCGAGCTTGACATCCAAGGCCGGGGCGATGACCGCCAGCGGCGTCCGCTGCTCGGCTTGCAACTGGCCGTCGCCATGCGCGGTGAGCAAGTTCACGGCTGCGCCCGCCTTCACGGCGTGCAGCGACAGCACCAGCTCGCGGGTTTCCTTGGGCTGCAACTGGCCGATGTCGTATTCCAACTCGGCGCCGGCCGGGTGCTCCACATTCGGCGGCACATGCTCGGCCAGCAGCACGCCGGTGGCCACGCCGGTGCCGGGATTGGAAATGAGAATTTTCAGCGCCATGTCCTCGCCGATCATCACCTCGCGCGGCGACTGGACGGTGATGGCCAGATCCGGCCGCGTGCAAATCGTGCGGCCCGAGGCCTCGGCTGCAAACTGCACGCGGGCCACGCTGCCCAGTTCGCCCTCGGCCGTCGGCAGGAGTTCGCAGTGTACGGTGACGTCCTGGCCGGCCTGAAGCGTGCCGACCGACCAGACCAGTTCACCGCGCGTGCCGCGCGTGGCCCGCGGCGTGGTGCTCAGCAGTTGAGCGCCTTGCGGGATTTCGTCGTGGATTTCGACCTGGTGGGCCGGCACGGCGCCAACGTTGCGGACGCGGATTTCCAACGTCGCCGGCTTGTTGACCTGCACCTCCGGCGGAAAGATTTTTTCCAGCGTCAGCGACGGGGCCTGCGGACCTTCGAGTTGCTTGGTGCCCGGCTTGCCCGCGCCGGTATGCCCCCCCTCGGATGCAAAGGCCTGACCACCTGCCGTATCCGTCCAGGGCGAGAGCGCACGGGCGCCGGACGGATCGCCAACCAGCGGGCGCGGCGCGTAGCGATCGGACGGAGCGGCAGCGTCGCCGGGCGTGCCACCGGCTGCCGCTGCTTGCGCCGGTTGACCCAAGGCGGGCGAACCCGGCTGGCCGGGGTTATCGAACGGCGAACGAGGACTCGCGCCGCCGGCGGCCAGGCCGGGCACTGCCGCGGCCGGTGGAATGTCGTCCTGCGACGCGATCGGCCGCGCACGATCGCCACTGGCCGGGCTGCCCGACCAGCGTGGTGCCCCGCCGATCGAACCCGGCGCATAACGAGCTGGCGGCGAGGACGCTGGCGTGGGCTGTTGCGCCTGGCCGCTAGCGACCGGGCACTGCCAGGCAACGGCTGCCAGCATGGCCCCGCGAACGAAATATCGGTTCATATCGTAAGATCCGAAAAGGGCGCGAGATAGGGGCCGCCTACCTACCAAATCCGCGCCCGGCAGAGAAGAGCAGTTGAGGAAACGCGGAGTGATGAATGATGAATGATGAATGGGGGAAAACGCCCGTGCTGTCAGCGTTTCCGCATTCATCATTCCGCATTCATCGTTCCGCATTTCCTCGCGTACCCCTGCTCCTGGAACCAGCGCCACGCGGCGGTGGCGGCCTCGCGGGCGCTGCGGGGGGCATAGCCGAGCTCGGCGGCGGCGCGGGCGAACGAGTAGTGATGGAACTCGGCCGACATTTTTGTAGCGGCCGAGTTGATGTCAGGCTCGCGGCCGGTCATGCGCCGCAGCACGTCGCCGAATTTGCCGGCTCCCCAGATCTGCATCGGGCCGGCGCGGCAAATCGGGCCGCGGACGCCAATGACCTGCGAGAACATCCGCCAAGCCTGGAGATACGACAGCGGCTCGCCGCCCAGAATATAGCGCCGGCCCGGCTGGCCGCGCTGGGCCGCCGCCAGAATGCCGCTGACCACGTCGCGAACATCGCAAAAATCGTTGCCCCCCCGCGGTGCCAGCATGCCGCGGCCGTTGGCAATGTGCAGCAGCATCCGCCCGGACGAAGGCTTCCAATCCCAGGGGCCCAGCATATACGTGGGGTTCACGATCACGGCGTTCAAGCCTGCGGCCGCTGCATCCAGCACCAGTTGCTCGGCCTCGCGCTTCGTCAGGTTATAGGGGACGCGGACGGCGGGGTCGGGCGGCGTTTCTTCATTGGCGGCGTGCTGGCGAGTGCCGGTGCCCAGCGTGTCGACGGTCGAGACATGCACCAACTGGGCACTGCCGGCCACGGCTCCCGCCA
>DATCFX010000185.1:0-5512 GCA_036509275.1 Pirellulales bacterium
GGAACTCGGCCGATCCAGCGCGCCGAGCATGTTCAACAGCGTGGATTTGCCGCTGCCGCTCTTGCCCACGATGGCCAGGTACTCGCCGGCCTGAATGTCCAGGCTCACGTCCTCCAGGGCCGTGACCTGGCCGTCGGTGTACGACTTCGAAAGGTGCTCGGCCCGAACCAGCGGCGGGCGATCGGCGGCGCTCGCCCGGCCGGCGGCGGCAGCGGTGGCATCGGTGCGGGCCGTTTCACTCATGGCGCAGCGCCTCGGTTGGCGTCAAGCGCGAGCCGTGCAGGGCGGGATACAAGCCGCCGAGCAAACCCAGCACCGGGGCGAGCGCCAGGCAGGCCGCGATCACGAGCGGAGGGATCTGGCCGCTGATCAGGCCGCCGGCGCCGGGCAGATGTCCCAGGACACGGCAAAGCAGCACGGCGGCCAGCGTGCCCAGCACGGCGCCGGCCAGGCTCAACAGCACCGACTCCAGCAGGATCATCCGCAGCACTCGGCCGCGGCGCCAGCCGATGGCCCGCAGGATGCCGATCTCCTGCGTCCGCTCGAACACGGCCATGACCATCGTATTGAGCACGCCCAGCGTGCCCATCACCAGGGCGATGGTCGACACGAACACGGCCATGGCCCTGCCCAGGCGGAGCTGCGCGCTGGTGGAAACGTAGTTGCCGGTGGTCATGGCCGTCAGCCCTCGTCCGAGCCCATCGATACGGTGGATGACGCGGTCGGCGGCTTGCGAATCGGTGCGGTCGCGGAGCACGAGGTCGAACAAGGTCACGCGACCGCGGCGGTTGGTGAGTTGCTGGAGTTGGGCCAAGGGGACGATCATGGCCGCATTCTCGTACACATTGAAGCTTTGGAAAATGCCGACGACGTGAAACGGCACGCCGGCATAGACTTCTACCCGATCGCCGACCCGTTTGCCCAGATCCTTAGCCAGCACCGTGCCGAGCAGCACGCTGCGGCCGGCATCCGGCGCGAGGCTCTTGCCGGCCAGCAGCCTTAAATGATCGAACACGAATGAGCCCGGCCGCCAGCCGTAGACCGTGACCCCCACTAGGTTCACGTCCTCCATCGACACGACGTCCAGCAGTTCGGGAGCGGCTTGCCGCACGTCGGGCAGCGCCGCCAGTGTCTGCTCGAGCCGGGCGTCCAGCGAACTGGTGAGTCGCTCGGTGACGCCGGTGCGAACCACGACCAGATCGATGCCCCGCTGGCGATACATGTCGACCAACACCTGCTCGAAGCCGGTGGACAGGCCCATCAAGGCCGCCACGGCACCGGCCGCCACGGCCACGCCCACCACGGTAAACGTGGAGCGGAATCGGCGGCGGCCGATGTTCTTCAGCACGAGCGAAACAAAATGCACGCGATCTTTTCCGTAGGCCCGGCGAGCCGAGCCGAGTTCGTGAAGCGGCGCTCACCTCGCCACCGCGCCGCTGGAACACCGGTGCCGCTCGGCTCGCGGCACCTACGGGAAGCCGCCCCCGTGGTTCTCCAACATGGCGATCGAGCATGCCGGCCGTCAATGGCAAGCCGATGCGCTGCGCTGGCCCGAGGCCACTGTTTCCGGCTGCACCAGTTCGGCAATCAGCCCGGCCTTGCCGAAATACGAACGCGTGACATGCGCCCGCGAGTGGAACAGCGGGTCTTGCATCAGCAGATCGTGCAGGCGGCCCAAATTCCAGGACGGCACCGAGGGAAACATGTGATGCTCGAGATGGTAGTTGATGTTCAACGGAGAGATAAAAAACCGCTCCCAGGGGCTGGGAATCACCGTGCGCGTGGAATCGAGTTCGTGCGTGTTCGGCGTGAGGATGTGCTCGGCCGTCGCCCGCATGCGGTTGGTCACGTTCAGCATGGTCAGCGCCGGCACGATCCAGAGCACGATCGCCGGCACCAGGGTGCCGGTTTTGATCAGCACCACCCAGATCGCCGCCGAAGACAGCAGATACAAGACGCGGCAGTGCAGCGGATATGTCGGCCCGAGGCGATCCAGCAGGTGCGCGGCCGGCGACCACATTGCGGCAGCCTTGTACGCTCCGCCCATGTTCAACGCCAGCGCGCAGCGAAAGAACAACCGCAGCGCCTCGCCTCGAGTCTTGGGCCAGCGCCAATCGGGATCGCGCTGTTGCAGCAACCAATCGGGATCCTGCTCCGTATTGGTGAATCGATGATGGCGAAAGTGGGTGTGCCGGTAGAGCGTGGTGCTCATGTTCACCGGAAACGCGCAGCACAGGTCGCTCACAAGGTCGTTGACCGCGCGGTTGCGATAGAGCAAATAGTGCGTGGCGTCGTGTACCAGGATGCCCAGCGCCTGCTGGCGGCTGCCGATCACCGCCATGGCCAGCAGATACACCAGCGGATGGCCCGACTTCACGGCCAGCGTGCCGGCCGCCAGGATCATCAGCCATTGCCGAGCGATGGAGAGCGTCGTACGCCAAGGGCTCACGACTGACAGCCGGCGCACCTCGGGCATGATCGCCGCCCGCGGATAGCGGTCGAGGGCGACATCAAATTCTTGCTCGCCGCACAAGCTCGCCTGCTCGGTCGCCGGGCGGCGGGAATTGTCGGCGGCATCGGAAGCGGCCGAAGTCATGGACGTGTGCTCCCTCAGAATCCGGATCCCGGGGCCTGCCAGCCGTCTGCATGTATTCTAACTCGCTGGGAAATGGCCGTGGCCGAGCGGCGCGAGTATTTTTTCTGGTCCATCGATTCGGCAAGCGGGGTAAATCAGGTCGCTTTGCACGGCCCGCGTTGATACAATCGGGGGCACTTGCGGCTGGCCTGTGGGACGGCCGACAACCCACTTCCCGTCCGAGTCTGGACATTCGAATGGCTCTAGTTTGAAAGCAGTCTTGCCATGCTCTCAGCCTTCTTTTCGCTCGTTGCCGTATTGCCGATGGCGGCGGACCTTCCAGACGCGGCCAGTGCCGGCACGCAACTGACCTATCGCGGCACGGTGGCCGAGTTGCGCCGCGACCGGCCGGCGGCCTCGCCGACCAAGACTTTCGATCTGACGCTGCTGGTGGCCGAGACCGGCGAGTCCGGCTCCCAACTGGACTGGCTCGTAGACGAACGCGGCGCGGGCGGATGGCCCTGGCTGGAGCGCTTTGGCCGTTTGGCACTGGACGCCAAGAGCCGCCCCGTGGGCCCGCTGGGGCCGGCCCTGCTGTACGATTACGGCGCAGGCAACGCAGTGGTTGGGCTGCTGTCCCCCTTGTTCGAGGCACCCGAAACTTTGGAAATCGGTGCGAAATGGGAACAGGACGGCTTGAAGTACGAAGTCGAATCGGCGCGTAAGCTGGGCGAATACGATTGCTGGCAGATCTCGGCCGAAAACAATTTTGGCCCGAAGCGCACGCTGTGGGTCGGCAAGGGCTCGCCGGTGGTCGTCGGCTACGACGAACGCGTATTCATGGACCGCGGCACGGAGTTTCAGCTCTCCGTGCGGTTAATCGGCAGCGAGCAATTGTCCGACGTCGATTTCCAGAACACCCGGCGCGGGTACCAGGCGCTGCTGTCTCTGCACGCCAGGCTCAAGCGGCCGCCGCGCTCGCAAGTTGAGGAAGTTGCCGCCGACCAACGGCCGCTGGTCAACGAGCAACTCGCGCAGCTCGAACAACAGCTCACCCGCGGGGCCCTGGCGAAGCTGGTGCGCGGCGCGATGCGCGACATGCAGCAGCAGACCGGCCGGGCCGATGCCCTGGCCAATCTGACCCAGCAGCATCTGGGTAAGCCGGTGGAAAAGTTTTCCATCTCAGGACTGAACGACGACCAACTGACCGACGGCGAATTGGCCGACAAGGTGACGGTGCTGCACTTCTGGGACTACCGTGACGAGCCGCTCAAGGAGCCTTACGGCCAGGTCGGATATCTCGAATTCTTGCACAATCGCCGCAAAGGCGACGGGGTCAAGGTGTTTGGCGTCGCGGTCGACGGCCGGCTCAAAAACGATCGAACGCGCAAGGCGGCCACGGCCAGCGTTCGCAAGCTGCGCAACTTCATGAACCTCACGTACCCCCTGCTCTTGGACGATGGATCGCTGCTCAAGCAATTCGGCGACCCGCGCATCGCCGGCGCCAATTTGCCGCTGTTTGTCGTCATCGGGCCCGACGGCACGGTCGTCCACCATCACATCGGCTACTACTCCGTCGATCGCCAGGACGGGCTGAAGGAACTCGACGCGGTCGTGGCGGAGCTGCTCAAGCCGGCGGAAGCGGATAAGAGTGAAAAGTGAAAACGAAGGCTACCAACCGTTCGCGCTATCAACGCATTTCATTTTTCACTTTTCACTTTCAACTTTTCACTTCCCCCCGTCACGCTCCCGGCGGTGGCTCGATGAGTTCGTTGGAGCCGCCGAGCAGTTCCAGCACCTCGTCCAGCAGTTGGCCGTTCGTGGCCACGCTTTCGCCGGCATGAATCGTGGGGTTGCCCGACCAATCGGTAAAGCTGCCGCCGGCCTGCTCCAGGATGGGCTGCAAGGCCGCGCAGTCCCAGACGTTCATCTTGGGATCGACCATGGCTTCGGCGCGTCCGGTGGCTACCAGCAAGTAGCCGTAGCAATCGCCCCAAGTGCGCGTGAGCCAGGCCCGAGACTGGATGCGCTGGAACGCGTCGGCGCGGCCGCGTTCGGCGAAGGTGCGAATTTCGGACGTGCAGAACAGGCTGTCGGCCAGGCGGCGTTTGGCCGACACGCGGGCCGGCCGCGGCTCCTGGCCGCCCACCGCATACCAGGCTCCGGCGGCTTCTGCCGCGTACGCATATTCGTCCAGTGCCGGCATCACGATCACGCCCAAGCGACTTCGGCCTTCCCGCTCGACGCCCACTAGCGTGCCGTAAAGCGGAACACCCGACACAAACGACTTGGTACCATCGATCGGGTCCAGGATCCAGCGATAGCCCGAACTGCCTGGCTGCTCGCCGAATTCTTCACCCAGGATGCCGTCGTCGGGAAACGCGGCGGCAATCCGCCGGCGCAGGTACTGCTCGGCCTCGCGATCGGCAATCGTGACCGGCGAGGCGTCGTGCTTCCATTCGACGGCCAGCCCGGCTTGCCGAAAATACTGCAGCGTCAACCGCCCGGCCTCGCGCGCGGCGTCGATGGCCAAGACCTGGCGCTCGAGGATTTCCGGTGGGGGTGTGGGCATACAATGCGCACCAAGCGGCCGAGGACCTCACGGATCAAGATGAAAAGCCTACACGGCAGTCCGCGCCCGGCCAAGACGTTTTATTCCGCCGCCAGTGAGGCGGCAACTCCACCGGCTGCCGCGATCACTCGCGGGGCCCGCTACTCGCTCGCTTTGCCGCCGAGCAGGTCGGCCAGGCTGACGCTGCCCAGCTCGCGCCGCACCCCTGCAACCATCCGCGCGAACACCGCCGCCAGCCGGGCATGGTACCGGCCGGCCGCCTGCGGATTGACTTCAATGGCGGCGTTGATCGGACCCTCGATCGCCTCAATGATCTCCAGCAGTGAAATCTCCGCGGCTGGCCGGCTCAGTCGGTAGCCGCCGTC
>DATCFX010000186.1:0-1438 GCA_036509275.1 Pirellulales bacterium
CCCTCGTCCAGCGGCACCATGCTCGTGGCCCAGCGCTGCTGCCCCAGCCGATCGCGTTGGGTCTTATGCCAGTCGAAATTCTTGATTGCCACGAGCTTGATCCAGGGCGTCAGCAGATCAAGGCCTTGCAGCCAACCGGAGCCACCCCCCTCGAGCGTCATGTGCAGCGGATCGACATAGGCGCCGATGCGCTCGGGCGGCAGGTCCTTGATGAGCTGATAGAGCATCGTGCCGTGCGAGGGAATGTCGTTGCCGGAATGAATATGGACGCAGGGCAGCACGTCGTATCGCGCCGCCATTTTGGCGACAGCATCGAGCCGGCGGCGAACGTCGTCCATTTGCTTGGCCAGCGTCCCGAAGGGTTTGTAGACGTAATAGCCCAGCTTGATGCGGTTGATGCCATGCTTGGCGGCCGCCGCCAGCACGCGCTCGGCCCGAGTGTCGGGGTCCGTGATGTCGCTGGTGATCAGCAGGACCTTGAGCCCCTCGTTGTGGGCCGTTTCGATCGCCTGGGGCAGTTGCGTATCCACGTCGGCCGGATCGATCGAGCCCCCCTTGCGCACGGTCAAGTCCAGGCCGTCGAGCCCCAATTCGGCAAACGCGCGGCAGACGCGCTCCAGCGGCCAGTCCTGAAAACTCTTGGTGAAACACGCTACTTGCATGGCCATTCTCCAGCCGGGGGTTTGCGACGGCGCCATCCCAGCCTGCACGACTTGGCCTAAGATTGCAAGCACCTGCCAGCAAGTGCCAGCAAGACGATCGGCCGAGGTCGTCATCCGCCGGCCACGCACTTGTCCGGCCGGTCGAACTCAAGCTGATGGCGATTGGCGGTCGATGACGAATCGGGCCGAAACCCGACAGCCCCATCGTGGCCGTCCGGTGCGGCCGCCTTTCATCCCGGTGTCGTAGTCATGCCACCACACGAAGCTCGGCCCGCCGGATTGCCGCCGCCTTGGGGCCGCGACGCGCTGCGCCGCGCGATCGTATTTTCGGTTCTGTTCCTCAGTACGCTGGCGATCGGCTCGATCGTGGTCGTGAGGACACTAGCGCCACCCACGGAAGAAATCCGCGTGTCGGCGCGCCTCGAGCTGCCGATCGATGCCGATCCGATCGAACCCGAAGGGCTCCGCCAAGCGCTCGCACAGCCGGAGCACGTCGAGGCCGTCTTGCAATCGCAGCGGTTGGCCAGGCCGCACGAGCGGGCCACGCTGGCAGCCGCGATTGCCGCACGGCTGAACGTCTCGGCAAGCACCCGCGCGGGCGCGCCGGGCTGTCGAATCACATTGAGCAGCATGCCCGGCCTCCCCCCTCGCCAGGCCGCCACGCTGTTGGACGGGCTGACGCGACTCTACGCGGACGAATTGCACGACGCCCGAGTGGATCGCGCCGAGCGACTGCACCGGCAAGCGCAGACGGCGGTCGAAGCGTCCCGGCAACG
>DATCFX010000187.1:0-13125 GCA_036509275.1 Pirellulales bacterium
CCTGGTGCCAGAGCCCGACCACCAGGTTCGCCTTGGATTGTTCCGGATGATCGTGCAGCGTGCGGGCTTCGTCGGTCGCGAATTGGGCCCACGCGCCCGGCGGATTGCCCGCCGCGCCGTGCCCGGCCAGGTACAGCAGCAGCCAGCGTGCGGCCGGCCGGGGACTATGACCGATGCCTTCGCGCACGGCGGCGGCCCGGGCCGCCCAGCGCCGCTCGTCGACCGGTTTCTGTTCGAGGATCTTGAGCGCCGCCCGCTTGGAAAGCAGCGAGGATCGCTCGAAACGCACCAGCCGGGCCAGCACGCCGATGCCCTTGCCCTCGGGCAATTTGGCCAGCTCATCGATGATTTCGCCGCGCTTCTTCTCGTCCTGACCACCATAGTTATCGAGCTTTTGCTTGACTTCCTCCGGCTCGTCGTCGGTGGTCCACTCCAGATTCATCGAGCGGATCAGGTACCGGGCCCGGTCGGCGATTTCCAGATCCGGTTGGCTCTCGGCCGCGCTCAAAGCGTCGAAAGCCTCGACGCCGATCTGGGCCAACTCCTGCTGCGCCCGCTCGCGGATAAAAAAGTCGTCGTCGCCCAACTGCTGGATGAGCTTCGCAATCCGCTGTTCACCGGCCTGCTGGTTGCCGGCAGCGGTCTTGGCCGGCTCGCTGGACTTTTTCTCCGTCGCTGGCTGCTGAGGTTCGATCCCCAGCGCCGCCAGCGGCGCGAGCAGCATGCCGGCGGCCAACCAAACGGCCCAGCAATTTCGAACGTAGGACATGGAGCGTCTCCTGACCGGGCCGCGCGGATCCAAGGCGGCCCATCAGGAATTAGCATATCCGAGCAACGCAATGGCCCACAAGCGCAATGGCCTGACACGCTTGGCACAGCAGTCAAGCCACGCAGCCGGCAAAGGCTTCTGGCAGGCCGCCAGTTGCCGGGAAGAAAGGGACCCTTAGGAACACGACGACACGAAGAACACGAAGTTTTTTTCTTTGTGATCTTTGTGCCGTTGTGGTTCACCTGCTCCCGCCGCCGCATGCAGCGGGCAAGTGCGCTCCGCCGCGTGCTTCCTTACGATTTCGGCCCGTTGGAGTCTTCCATGCCGTCGATGTAGCGCCGCAGGCGTTCCACCTCGTCGGTGATGTGCCGCAGCCGCAGCATGTTCTCGACGCGTTTGACCAGTTCGATCTTGTTGACCGGCTTGCTCAAAAAGTCGTCGGTGCCGGCATTCACGGCCCGCTCGATGTCGCCCAGTTCGTTCAGCGCCGTGACCATCAGCACCATGATGCCCTTGGTGGCCGGATCGCCTTTCAGCTTCTGGCAGACCTCGAACCCGCTCAGCTTGGGCATCATGATGTCCAGCAGCACGAGGTCGGGCTGGAACGAAGTCAACTTATCGAGCGTATCGCGGCCGTCGACGGCCACGGCAATTTCGCAATCCGTATCGCCCAAATACACCTCGAGCAACTCCACGTTCGTGGGATTGTCGTCGGCAATCAGAATGCGGCTCTTGCGCGGTGGAGGAGTCGACATGCCGGTTCCTTTTAGCGCCCTTCGACCGGACTGAGTGCCGCGGCCGGCACCGGGTAATGCTCGCACAGCGCCGACACCTCGCCGCGAATCCGCGCGGTCACGCGCTCGTCGTCCGGGGCCTTGAGCATCTCGACAATCCAGCCGCCAATGCGCGTCATTTCGGCCGGGCCCATGCCGCGCGTGGTCAATGCCGGCGTGCCCAGCCGAATGCCCGAGGGATCGAGCGGCTTGCGCGGATCGTACGGGATCATGTTCTTGTTCACCGTAATGGCGCAGCGGCCCAGGGCCTCTTCGGCCTGCTTGCCGGAGAGGCCCAGCACCGTGACGTCGGCCAGCATCAAGTGGTTTTCCGTTCCGCCGCTCACCAGCCGCAGGCCGCCGGCCAGCAGGGCCTCGGCCAGGACTTTGGCGTTGTCGATAATCTGCTGGGCATACTGCCGGAAGTCGGGCCGCAGGGCTTCGGCAAAGCAAATCGCTTTGCCGGCGATCACGTGCATCAGCGGACCGCCTTGAATGCCGGGAAATACGTTGCGGTCCAGGTCCTTGGCATACTCGGCCCGGCACATCGACAAGCCGCCCCGCGGGCCGCGCAGCGTCTTGTGGGTCGTCGTGGTGACAAAGTCCGCCACGGGCACCGGGTTGTCGTGCAGCCCGGCGGCCACCAGGCCGGCGTAATGGGCCATGTCCACAAACAGCTTCGCTCCGCAGTCGCGGGCAATCTCCGCGAACTTGCCGTGCGGAATCTCGCGCGGATAGGCACTGGCGCCGGCCACGATCAGCTTCGGCTTGTGCTCGCGGGCCAGTGCCGCCACCTGGTCGAAGTCGATGCGATGCGTATCGCGCGTCACGCCGTAGCTGACGAAGTGATACAGCCGGCCGGAGATGTTGAGCTTCATGCCGTGCGTCAAGTGGCCGCCGTGGGCCAGGTCGAGCCCCAGCACGGTGTCGCCCGGCTCGATGGCCGTCAGATACACGGCCAGGTTGGCCTGGCTGCCCGAGTGCGGCTGCACGTTGGCATATTCGGCGCCGAAGAGCTGCTTGGCCCGATCGCGGGCCAGGTCTTCGACCACGTCGACATATTCGCAGCCGCCGTAATACCGCCGGCCGGGCAGGCCCTCGGCATATTTATTGGTCAGCACGCTGCCGACCGCCTGCATGATCGCCGGGCTGGTGTAGTTTTCGCTGGCGATCATTTCCAGGCCATCGGCCTGCCGGTGGATTTCCGCGGCGATGGCGGCCCACACGTCGGGGTCTTCTTGTTCGATCCAGTTCATAGTGCTATTCGAGGCGAAGCGTGGCCTGCTGTTCTCACGAGATCGGAGCAATCGGCTTGCATTGTCGAATCCGCCCCGCACTTCGTCAACCGCGTGCCGGTGCGAGCCGCACATGTGAGCCAGCGGCCTTACCGCCACGGCCGCGTTAACCAGGCGGCCGCTCCCTTTCGGTCGCGGCTCGTTACGGTCGCGGCTCCGTTTCCACTTTCACCTCGAGTTGCCCGGCGTTGTCGGCCAGTTCGGCGGGCGAGTCGTTGATGCGTAAATAGAGCGTGCCGGTTTCGGCCGGGGTAATCGTGCCGGCTAGCCCGATGACCTCGGGCTGCACCAGCGGCGTGGGCTGCTGGCTGCTGCGGTGGTCTGGCAGGACGGCGGCCAGCAGGATGCCTAGCGGGTGACCGTCGACATAGCGCATCGTGACGCCGCCGGGTTCGCACCACCAGATGCGCGGCTTGTCGGCGACCTGGTAGCGGCCGGCGGCTCGGATTTGGTATTTGCGGCCGGCTTCCAACCGTACCCGGCTGCTTTGCCACCCGCGATCGGCCCGCAAGGTGACTTTCGCCCCCCGCTCGGGCAGCCGCTCGCCGGGTGCAAATTCGATTGCCGCGCGCTGAAAATCGTAGTCGTGGACCAGCGTGGCGGCGAAGACTTCCCACTGATCGTTGAGTTGGTCCCAATCGGCCGCAAACCGCCGCTCGAGTCGCGCATTGAAATCGGATCGCAGCACATCGGCCCGCGACTCGCGAAATCGCGGCTGATAGCGCGCGTCGCGATCCAAGAGCGAAGCCAGCGCCCAGCACCAGGCGTACGTCTCGTTACCGAAACGGTTGAGCGGATCGGTGGCCAGGATTTCGCTCAGCGATCGCAGCCGGCCTGCGGCCACCGTATCGCGAACAAGCTTGATGCGGCCCAACTGCGGCACTTCTTCCCGCGAGCGTGGGAACCAATCGAGCGTCAGCCGGCCGTCGGCCCAATGATGCGTGCCCAGCAGCTCGGCCATGCCTTCTGCATACCACACCGGGCCGACGCCGCCCAGCACCGTGTGCATGAAGCCATGTGTTCCTTCGTGCAGCAGCAGATGGCGGCGATAATAGGCGCCCGGCTGCTCATCGAGCCAGAGCTGCGCGCCGGCGCAATAACCGTGATCGAATGCCGGCAACGCGGCCGGCAGCAGGCCGGCCGCTCGAAAGCGAGCCCGGTCGCCCATCAAAAAAGCGGTCATCCGCCAGGTTTTGCCGGGCTGCTGGGGCTGCGAAAAGTAATCGCACCATTGCGGATACGCCAGATCAAAGATTTTGGGCAACAGCTCGATCTCCGGATCCCGCGGCAGATCGGTCAGCAGCACCAGATGCTGGCTTTCGATGCGGCGGAAACCGGCCTTCTGGGCCTGTAATACCCGCGATGCGGCTACCAGCGTCGGCTGCGTCGCCGCGAGAGCCGGCTGCTCGCTGCTGGGCGGCGTTGGGCTCGCCGGCGCGGCCACAACCGCCGGCTCGGCAGCCGGCGGCTCGGGAGCCGGACGCGTGGTGATCGGCGGGGTGGGGGCTCGGCTGGTTTGCGTGCTGGCGGGCTTGCGGACCGCTGCTGGCAGCTCCGGCTGGCTTTGGCCGCAACCATTTGCCAGCGTTATGAGCAACGCCAAAACCGTGAGCCCTGCAACGCTGGGCGGTTTTGACGCAAAGTGGTTTTCGAGGTGCGACATTCTGCCATCATAAGCTGCCGGCGGCCCGAAGCCACCGTGATCGTCCCGCATCCGTGACGTGCATCCCGACCGAGCGCGATGTCCACGGCGGGGGGGCTCGCGCGGATCCGCGATTGGCCGCCCGAATTCGGCGTCGATATACTACGGATGGAGCGACACCCGATTAATCAGTCCTTTTCAGCCGAACCATGAGGCCAGGCGTGCCCGACGGATCTTCTCACTTGCGGACGGCCGATGCGCGCGCGGCGCCGGGCGCCGGGCAAGCGGCCATTTTGGCCGCCGCGCTGCTTTCCGATGGGGACAATTGCTTGGGCGCCGTGCTGGATCGGGCACCGCTGGTGCTGTGGTGCGTCGATCCGCAGGGGCGTTTCGTGGCACTCAGCGGCCTGGGCCTCGAGCGGCTCGGCTTTCAGCAGGCCGAACTGGTCGGCCGGCCGATGTCGGAGATTTTTCCCGAAGTCCACGCTTTGCTTTCCGCCCTCCGGCAAGCGCTCGACGGGCAGGAGGCCACGGCGACGGTCCGGATCGGCCAGTACGTCTTTCGCTGGTGGTGTGCGCCCTGGGGCGACGCCGACGGCCGCCCGCTGGGAGCGCACGGCGTGGCCATCGATGTGACCGAGCAGGCGGCGGCCGAAGCCGCGCTGCGCCAGCGCGAAGCGTTTTTTCAGAGCCTCGCCCAACTCTCGCCGGTCGGCGTGCTCAAGACGGACAGCCAGGGCCAATGCTATTACGTCAACGAGCGGGCCTGCCAGATCATGGGGCTTACAGCCCGCGAGATTCTGCGATCGGGGTGGCTCTCGCTCATCGAGCCCGCCGATCACGCGCTTGTCGAGGCCCGTTGGGCCCAAACGCTGGCGCAGGGCGAAGATAGTTTTGAGGTGGAATTTCGTTTCGCGCCTCAGCCGGGCGGCAGCGCGCCGGAAGCGACCTGGGTCTTGGCGCAAGTGGCTGCCCAGCGCGACGAGCAAGCGGAAATCGTCGGCTTTATCGCCACGCTCACCGACATCAGCGACCGCAAGCGGACCGAGCAGGCGTTGCAGGCGTCCGAGGCTCGCTGGCGGCTGCTGCTGGAAAGCGCGCCGGAGTACATTCTGACGTTCGATCCCGACGGCGTGCTGCTGTTTGCCAATCGTCTGCACCGCACGGCGGCCTCGGCCGACGTCTTGGGGAAGAATCTCCGCGACCTGGTCCGGCCGGATTACGCGGCGACGGTGGCCGAGGCTTTGGGCCGGGCCGCCAGCGGCGAGTTCGTCTCCTTCGAGGTGCCGTGGGTGGGGGGCGACGGCCGCACGTATTGGTTCGAGAACCGCATGGGGCCACTGGTGCGCGACGGGCAGGTCACGGAAATCATTGACGTGGCCTCGGACATTACCGAGCGCAAGCGATCGGAAGCCGAGTTGCGGCAATCGTACGAAACACTGGAAAAGCGGGTGCAGGCCCGGACCGACGAATTGGGCAGCGTGAACCGCGACTTGCAATCCCAGAAGCAACTGCTCGAACTGGTGCTCAACAGCATGATGTCCGGCGTGTTGGTTGTCGACCGGGAAGGCAACCCGATGCTCACCAATCCGGCAGCGCACCACATCCTGGGCCTCGAGCCTCGGGAGACGATCAGCATCCGCGACGGTCGAACCTTTTTTCATGCGGACCAGACGATACCCTATACGTTCGAAGAGCATCCGCTGGGGCAGGCCATCAACGGCAAGACGTCGCGTGCCGTGTCGATGTACGCGCGTGCTCCGGGCGTGGATCACGGCCTGTGGTTGACGGCCAACGCCGCGCCGCTGCGCAGCGAAAACGGCGAAATCCGCGGTGGCGTGCTGTTGTTTCGCGACGACACCGAGCGCCGCAAAGCCGAGGAGTCGCTGCGTCTGAGCCTGGAACGCTTTGACCTGACCGTACACGGCTCGCGCGAAGGCCTATGGGACGCCTGGATCAACGCCGCCGATCCTTTTCATCCGGACAACCCGATCTACTATTCGCCCCGCTTCAAGGAGTCGCTGGGTTACAAGGAGCAGGAGTTTCCCAACGTCTTGCGAAGCTGGCTGGCCTGCATTCATCCGGAAGACCGCAGCCGGGTCCTGCAGTCCCTGGCCGCGCATCTGGAGCACCGCGTGCCCTACGAAATCGAGTACCGCGTCTACACCCATCACGGCGTCCTCCGCTGGTTCAATGCGCGCGGCCAGGCCAGTTGGAACGGCCAGGGGCGGCCGGTGCGGATGTCGGGTTCGTTCATGGATGTCACGGAGCGCAAAGAGGCCGAACAGGCCCTGCGGACCAGCGAGGTGCGCTATCGCCGACTGGTGGAAACGGCCAATGTCGTGCCCTGGGAAATGGATTTTGCCGCCGGCCGGATCACGTACGTCGGGCCCCAGGCCGCCAGGCTGCTGGGATATCCGCTGGAGCAGTGGTACGCGCAGGCCTTCTGGTTCGAGCGCTTGCACTCGGCCGACCGCGAGTGGGTCGTCGCCGCCTACCGCGAAACCTTGCGACAGCACAGCGCCGAAGACGGCGACCTGGAATATCGGCTGCTGGCGGCCGATGGTTCCACCGTCTGGGTCCGCGACTTCGCCGGGGTCACGCTGCGCGAGGGTCGGCCGGCCCTGCTGAGCGGCTTCATGTTCGACATCACGGACCGCAAGCGGGCGCAGCGCGCGCGGCAGGAAAGCGAGGCGCGGCTGCAAGCCATTCTCGACGGAACTCCCGCCATCGTACACCTGAAAGATCGCGAAGGCCGCTACCTGTTCGTCAATCGGGCACACGAACAACTCCACGATTTGACCCGCGAACAACTGGCGGGCAAGCGCGTCGAAGATCTCTTCGGACCGGAACTGGCCGAGCAGGTTTATGCCAATGACCGGCTGGTCATGGAGACCGACCAGCCGATCACCTTCGAGGAAACCATTCCGACCCGCAACGGCCCGTTGTCCTATTTGTCGGTCAAGTTTCCGCTGCACGATCCCGAGGGCAACGTGACCGCGGTCTGCGGCATTTCGACCGACATCACCGAGCGCAAACAGGCCAAAGATCGCTTACTGCAAGAGCAAGATTTCTTGCGGGGACTGCTCAAGGCCCACGAGCGCGATCGCCAACTCATGGCCTACGAGATCCACGACGGCCTGGTCCAGGACATTACGGCCGGCCTCTGGCACCTCGAGGGCCTGGCGCAACATTTGCTCGGACTGTCGGACCAGGATCGCGCGACGTTGCAGATGGCCACCGACCTGCTGCGCCGCTCGATCGGCGATGCGCGGCGCGTACTCAGCGGCTTGCGGCCGCCGATTCTGGATGAAGAAGGGATTGTCCTGGCGATCCAATACCTGGTCGCCGAGCAAGCCGTGCCCGGCACGCTCGACATCGCGTTCACGCACGACGTGCAGTTCGGCCGGATCGACCCGCTGCTCGAAGGCTCGCTGTTCCGCATCGTGCAGGAATCTCTCAACAACATCAAGCGCCACAGCGGCGCCCGGCGGGCTGAAGTACACCTCACGCAGCACGACGACCTGCTGCGGCTCGAGATTCGCGATTGGGGCCACGGCTTCGAACTGCGCCAGGTCCCGGCCGATCGCTTCGGCTTGCAGGGCATTCGCAAGCGCGCCGCGTTGTTGGGCGGACGCGGCGAAATCGAAACCGCGCCGGGCGAGGGTACACGCATCCTCGTCGAGTTGCCGATCAACCGCTCCGACCCCGCGCTGGAAATCAAGTGATGGCTGGGTAGGAGGGGAGCACTGCGGCTTTACCCGCGCTTCCGCAGCACGAAGACGATGTCTTCGCTTTCGTGATCGACGGTGACCGGCCGCCGATAGCCGAAGTCGTAGGTCTCGACGGCTTCCAAGGTCGCCTCGCCGGCCAGCAGGCGCGCAAATTGCGCCGCGGTGTAGGTGCGAAAGGCAAGCTGCTCGACCAGCCGCATCGAGCCGGTCGGCCGGTAGACGTCGAGCGTCATGCGCACGTGCTCCTGGCGGCGCCGGCGATCGACTTCCAGCGAGCGCATTTCGATGGTCGCCGCCAGGTTTCCGCGGCGCGCGGCCCAACGCTCGAAGTCGCACGTCGGCCGGCCGCGCGGCGTCAGGTGCAAACCCAGCACATACAAGCCGCCGGGCGCCAATGCCCCGGCCACGCACCGCAGATGCGCGCTGGCGGCATCTTCGCTGGCCAGGTGCCGGAACGAATTGATCAGGTTGAAGGCCGCGTCCACCGGCCGCGGCAGCCGGAAGTCGCTCATATCGCCCACCGTGGCCGACGGCTTGTGGCCGCGGCGCACCAGCCGCGCGTTGCAAAAATCCACGGTCCGCGCGTTCAGGTCATTGCCGCTGACCCGATAGCCCGCATCGGCCAACTTGATCAGCAGCCGGCCCGTGCCGCAGGCCGGCTCGAACACACGTTGCACGCGCCGCCGCGCATGGGCCGCGAAGCACCGCCGCAAGAAATGAAATTCGCTGCGCCAGTCGGAAGCGAACAGCAAATCGTAGTAATTCGGATAATCGTACAGCGATTTTTGTTTCAAGGTGGAACGTAGTTTTTGTTTAGCGGCAAGGACGACGAAGGGACGTCTGGCAAGCGGCAAGCCCAACACTGTATAATCCCACCGAAAGCTCCGAACCGTTTTCAGAACGTTTGGGGCTGGCGCATTTCCCTCCTACTTGACATTGGGGTGCATGGCCACAGTGATTCCTCACATCAACCATAGCCGTTCCCAACTGCGTAGTCATCTGAATTCCTATGATGATGGAGCTTGCTCGCTCTTCGTCTCGCGCGACGTCTATCCAGACTTGTTTGACCTCAAGCATAGTGACGTCAGCAAGAAGGCTCCGAACGGATGGAAAACGTCGAAGAACGGAAGCATGCGTTATTTATGGTTCCCCGAACTCGACGAGGACGACGTTGCAACAATCGAGGACTGGCGAGCAAGGTTTGAGAAGTACGTTTTGCTCGGCCTAAACCCGCATATAGACGGCTTTTTTACAAACGAACTCGATTACTGCATGGCCCTGGACTTCAACTACGACCCTTCGGCCGAAAAACGCAGCATCTACGGAGAGGCCGAATACCAGCTGAAGTATCAAGGCTCACGACAGCACTTCCAGGTGCTTGCGCATGCACTCCTGGAGGCGATCCCGGACTTACCCATCCCCCTTGCATGCCAGGGTAACTACTGCATTTCATGTATTCCCGGTCGGCCGGATGCAGCAAGCGTTCAGTACCGATTGGGATCAGTGGTCGCCAATAAGCTCGGCGTCGATTTCATCGATGCGGACCTAAACTGCCCGAAGGCAGCGCTCAAGGGCATTACAGTCGAACAGAAAATTCCGACTTGGCAGAAGCTTTACGACGGTGGCTGCATTGAACTCTCCGAATCTATTGAAGATCGCCTCGTTGTGGTTGTTGACGACTTGTACCAATCGGGCGCAACATTATGGATGTACGCCAAACACCTCAAAGCGCAGGGCGCGACCCATGTAATTGGCCTGCCCTGCGTGAAATCCCTGCGGGACAGTGACAACCAATGACTGCCCTTGTACAGGATGATCTGCTGGCTGTGATGCAACTGCTCTGCACGCGTGGGGTCGGTGCACGCACACTTGGCCGCATTCTCGACGACTGCTCGAAGCGCGGAATGAGGCCCGCCGAGATCGTCGGACTACCGGACGATGAACTCGCAGCTCGATTTCGGTTGTCGCCCGATTTGCCCAGTGCGTTGGCGGCTAGCACAGATACCGCTAGACAGCTTTGGAAAGAACTCACCGAGCACACAGTCCATGTCTTAGTGCGTGGCTGGCCTGGCTATCCAACGAATCTGCGGGCGGCGCGGGGTGACGACGCCCCACCCGTCCTTTTTGCACTCGGCAATCTGGATCTCTTGCAGAGACCGTCGGTCGGATTCTGTGGGTCTCGAAGGGCATCCGAGCGAGGTTTAACGATCGCTTCGGATTGCGCACGATTCCTGTCCAAAAATGCGGTCAACGTTGTCAGCGGTTACGCACACGGAATTGACCTCGCGGCGCATCGCGGGGCACTTGAGGCTAATGGTAGTACAACCGTCGTGCTGGCCGAGGGCATTCTGCATTTCCGAATCAAGTCCGACATCAAGGGATTTGCCAACGAGTCGAATCTGCTGGTCATTTCCGAATTTCCGCCGCGCCTTCCTTGGGCGGGAAGGCAAGCGATGGCGCGCAATCGAACGATCTGCGGGTTGTCAAATGCGCTGATCCTAGTTGAGTCAGGCGCCGAGGGCGGAACGTTCGAGTGCGGCAAGGCAGCCTTGGACCAAAGGTGCCCATTGTTTGTCGTCGAATATGCACAGCCGCCGGTGTCGGCCGAAGGCAATGCTTTCTTTTTACGGCGCGGCGCACGCGCCCTGCGGCGCAGTCGTTCAGGCCAAGCAAGCATGGAGGCCGTGGTCGCAGCGGCAGCGATGCCCTCGGGCGACAATGGCGGTGGACAGCGGGGCGAGTTGCCTTTCGAGCATTAACAATAGTTCCGTTCGAGGCGATTAGATGGACGACGAAGAGATTAGCGAGCATCGATATCGCTTCTTTTCGGAGAAGGGCGTTGAACTTGCTTTCGAGCAGGACAAGATCCTCATCACGCTCTTCACCGGCATAGTGGCGGGACTCGTGGCGCTGTTGGTTGCAAAGCGTGTCGGCTTCTGGGGCGCGCTGTGCTTCCTGAACGCCGAGCTCTCCGCCGTCATCGGCCTGGGCACGTGCCTGATGCACATGGCATTCAGTGCCAAGGTGATGGCATTATTTGCTGCTGTGTTTGGGGGCGATGAAAATGTCCCCAACCTAATTCACGGCGAAGAGCTGACAACCCACGCGTTGACAAAGAATCGGGCATTCGCACAGCTCTGCTACACGGGACAGCTTATGTGCCTGTTCTGGGCCGCGCTATTCGCCGCTTTAGGAGTGGTCGCCGTGGTTTGGGACGTGATTGGATGGGCAGGAATAATTGTGGCGAGTGGCTTTGCCGCTGCACTGGGGGTCGCTGTTCTTCGTCCCCTGATTTGGGTTTATCGGGCCGCGAGGATCGCGCTAGCGAACCAGCTGCAGGGACTAGAAGCAGGAAATGAATGACCTCCGACGAACGGAGGGACACCAATCTCAATGACTCACACTCGTTTGCTCAGCCTTTCGGCCAGGCGGTCCAGGGCGGTGCTACGATCGTCCAGCGCCAGGTGGGCCTGGATCAGGCTCATGCCGCGCGTGTCGTTCCAGGCTGTCGAGAGGGCCGCGTCGAATTCTCCCTCGGTGCGGACTTCGTAGCCCGTCCCGCCGCCCAAGACTTCGGTCAGCTTGTGGTAACGCCAGGGATGGATGTCGTTATAGTCGCCCGGGTGTAGGAAACGCTCGGTGCCGTAGCCTTTGTTGTCGAGCACGATAATGATCGGATGGTAGCCGTGACGGACAATGGTCGACAGCTCGTTGCCGGTCATTTGAAACGCGCCGTCGCCTACCAGCACCACCGTGCGCATGTTCGGCCGGGCCACGGAAGCCCCCAACGCGGCCGGCACGCTAAAGCCCATCGACGTGTAATAGGCCGGGCTGATGAACTCGGTGCGCGCCCGGGTGGTGAGCTCCGTGGCCGCAAACAGCGCGTCGCCAATGTCGGCAATCACGATCGTGTTGTCGTCCAGCGATTGATCGAGCCGGGCCACCAGCCGCATGATTTTTAATGGCGCGTCGGGCTGCAGCTGAAACTTCTTGCGCCCGTTGGGCTCGCGTGCCGGCAGCTCGCGCCGCGGCGGATGCGGCTGGCGCGCCGCCAACTCGCGGATGAAATCGCCCAGCAGCACGTCGTGATAATGATGATGCCGGATGCGCAACTGCTCGCTGGTGGCGTAGATGCACTTGCCGGGATCGAGATTCGCCGTGTAGATGCCCAGGTTGATGTCGGTCATGAACGTGCCCAGCAGCACGACGCAGTCGCTGTCTTCGACGAACTGCGTGACCTCCTCGCGCCCCATCGCGCCTTCGTACAGCCCGACATACAGCGGATGGGTCTCGCTGACCACGCTCTTGCCCAGCATCGTGGCGGCCATCGGGATCTGCGCCTGCTCGGCCAGCCGCACCACTTCGTCGTGCAAGCCGAAGCGATGAATCTCGACGCCGGCGATGATCACCGGCCGCCGGCAGTCGTTGAGAATTCGGGCGGCCTCGCTGGCTGCCTCGGCCAAAGCGCTGGGGTCGCTAACGGTCTCGACGTGGCGGAATTCGTGCGGCGTCTCGGGCACCACCTTGACCATGTCGCGCGGCAACTCGATATAGCCGGGCCGTTTGAAACGGGCCACCGCGTCCAGCACCCGGTCGATCTCGCGAAAGGCGTTGGTCGGATCCACGAGCTCCGTGGCCGCCACGCAAATTTTTTCGAACACCTCGAGCTGCGTGCGGAAGTCGCGCACCTTGTGGTGCAGCAGCGGATTGTTGAAGCGCTCGCACAAGCCCGGCGAGCCGGTGATCACCACCACCGGCGATTTTTCGGCATAGGCGCCGGCAATCGAATTGCAGAGGCTCAGCCCGCCCACGCAATACGTGACGCAGACCACGCCCATGCCGTTGATCCGGGCGTAGGCGTCGGTGGCAAAGCCGGCATTGTCCTCGCGGCAGCAGCCGATCAGCCGGATCG
>DATCFX010000188.1:0-3479 GCA_036509275.1 Pirellulales bacterium
CCGAATACCAGCCGTGCGGTTTGCTGCGCACGGTCGACGTCGATCACCGCCCCCCGGCTCGGCCGCGCCGCTGGAGCCGTCGGCGCGTTGTCCGCAGCGGCAAGTTTGTCGTCGTCATCCACCGGCTGCGAGGCGGCCGGCGGTTCGCGGTGCGTAGCGTCCGCAATCTCCGCCTGGGCGACAGGCGCGGTCTCCGCATTCTCTGCCGTGGAGGTGGGTGCAGGCGCGGGGTGCAGCGCATCGAGGCGCGAAGCCAAGGTCGGCTGCCGCCGGCCCGTCGATGGCCGGCCCGGCACCGGCCCCGACGATTGCGAGCGGGCGAGTTGCGTGGCGCCGACCGAAGGGTGTTGCGTCCCGGTGGGCGCGTCTGACTGCTGGACGTCACTCGACTCGTCAACCGTCCGGAACTCCAGCGCCGCCGTCATCTTCGGCGCGGGCCGATCGTCGAGCTCAGGCTCGGGGCGTGTAGTGGGTGCGGCGGCCTGCACGGCGGGCGTCGGCCTCGTCATGACGGGCGTCGGCCTCGTCATCGTGGGCTTCGGCCTCGTCATGGTGGGCTTCGACGTTGGTTCGACGGCGGCAGTCTCGGTCTCGGCCGATAAACGAAAACGAAACGTCGCACCGGTGGCTGGCTCGGAGTCCTCAGACGCCGGACCCGCGTCGGCCAATGCTTGCCGCGGCGATGCGGCCGGCTCGTCGTCGATCAACGGGGCCGGCCGGCGCGCGGGCGTGGGCATGGGAGCCGATTCCACGCTCGATTGGGCGATCGGCGTTTCGGTTACCGGCTCCAATTCTCGCGTGATCCGAGCCGACGGTTCTACACTGACGGCCTCATCGAGTGCCGGCTGATTCGAATTCGAAGCCGTGCTGCGCAACAGATGGCGCTTGTTCCGGCGCATCGGCTGCACCAAATCGCCGACGCTCGGCTCTGCCGGCTTTGGCGCGGCCAGCGTCGGCGTTCCGGCTAGCTGCGGCCGGCCGCCGGTTTCGGCCTGGACGAGATGACGCTGGCTGGGGGGCGCCCGTTCCGCGATCGGCATGTCCACAGGCGTCGCAGCCGATGCCGAAGGCCGAGGAGGTGCTGGCGTCGGCTCGCCGGACGACCGCGAGGCAACATTCGCCGCGCCCGAGAGCCGGGCAACGGTCGGCGTCGATTTTTTCGGACGAACGATCGTGACGACTTTGGTTTTGCTGGTCGAGGGCAGCACGCGTGCCGGCGGCGGGATCGTCGGTTCGGAAGCACCCTCGTCCGTAGCGGTGATAATCTCGTCGATGGCGACGTCAGCCGGCTGGCCGGATTGCAGGTGCCGCCTGTTGGTACGATCGCTCGATGACGATCGCCAGGCGGCAATTGGCCGGCGCTCGGCCGGCGTCGGCGAAGCGACATCGGCCGTCGGGGATGCCGCCGGGACGGGGATCGCCGAGCCTTCCGGCTCCTGCACAAAGCGCAGCGGCTCGGCTGCCAATGCAGCAGACACTGTCATCAATCCCACGCCAACGGCAATCACGCTTCGCGCCACGATGCCCATGCCAAAATCCCCCCTCGCCGTTTGACCGCGGCCGGCAAGCTGGAATCAAGCCCTACGCTTGATGCCCCGGCAACCGCGCGACAGACCACCTGCTTGACGCCGCTTTAACGGCGCGGCCGCGCTCTATGGATGGAATTCGGCTTTGATCGTGGGATGGATTCAGCGGTTTCGCACGCTTGCAGCGGTTTTAGCAGATTTGAAGCTTGCGCCAGCGGGGCCTGCCAAGCCAGCATGCACCGCCGCGGCCTCGCATTCGCCGCTACCCCAGCCCATCGAAGCGGAAGTCGTGAGACCAGGGCTTTCAACATGCATTGGGGATGCTATCGTTTGGCAAGGAGTTGGGCGGTTGATACGTGGACGTGACGCCGCTTGTGAACCGGCGGTGGCTGGGGCTTTTTGGGACCACGCGTTGATTTGCGATAAACCGCGAAGTCGCTCCCTCGCGCGATCCAGCGCTGGAGCACGTCAGGCCGTCCTATTCACCAGCCGCAGTACGTGTGGCTCGACGATCGCGCGTTGAGCCGCTAAAACTGGTCTGGCGGGAGCTTGAACGGTTGCCTGGAGGCGTCAGGCCACGGACACACCCACGTTTGCGGTTTGGGACTTTGACGGAAGACAACATGAAATTCCTGAGCACGCTAGTCATTCTTTTTGTTGTGTTCGTTGGCAGATTGGCTTGCGCCGCAGAGCCTGCCGCAAGCGAACCCGCGATCGGCACCTACCACTGGCCCAACGGCACTGCCGGTGTCGATGCGTATGCCACCTGGTTGAATCGGCCGGCGGTGTGGGGGCTCGACTTTGTGGGCGGCGAGTCATGGGACAATGTTGGCTGGCCCACATGGTGGCTCGAACATTGGTCGAAATGGGTCCACGCCAAGCCAGGGCGGCGCTTGATTCTGTCCATTCCCATGTTGGCTGGCCCCGTCGATGGCAGCGGCCCCACGCAAGGCAGCAAAGAAATCGGCCAACCGGTCTCGTTGACCAAAGGAGCGAAGGGGGCCTACAACAATCACTTCAAACAGCTCGCCGAAAACCTGGTAGCGCACAAACTAACCGACAGCATCGTGCGACCGGGCTGGGAATTCAACGGCGGCTGGTATGCCTGGCGCGCCAAGCAAGACCCGTCGGCATTTGCCGCCTATTGGCGCGAAATCGTTACCACGATGCGCCTAGTGCCCGGCGCCGAGAAGTTGCAATTCTGTTGGAACCCCACGCTGGGCGATCAAGATTTTCCGGCCGAACAGGCTTGGCCCGGCGATGATTTCGTCGATTATGTGGGCGTGGATGTCTATGACGAAACATGGAACGCTGACACCTATCCGTGGCCTGCCACCGCAACGGCCGAAGATATTACCGCGCGCCAGAAAAAGGTTTGGAACGAATGGATTGTCCACAGCCCGCGCGGCTTGGCCTTTTGGAGTGCCTTTGCCCGCGAGCATGACAAGCCACTCTGCATTCCAGAGTGGGGACTGAATCACCGGCCTGACGGACACGGCGGCCTGGACAACGTATACTTCGTCGAGCAGATGCACGCATTCGTCAACGACCCGGCCAATCGCGTGGCCTTCCACTGTTATTTTGACGTCAACAACTCCGATGGCGGCAGCCATCAACTCTCGCCGGGCCCGCAGAAGTCGGACAAACGCGAAGGGACCGAGTTCCCGCGAGCGTCGGCACGCTTTCGCGAGTTGTTCAGCGGCACTGGGAAAGCTGTCGGCCAGTAGCCAGCGATCGATGGTCGTTGCCTTGATTGCGGGCTGGCCGGAGTCCCGAATTCCACGGGCGGCACATCCGCTCCTAATCGGGAGCCTAGATCAGCGATAGGTCGAAGGGGTCAGAACGTAAGATCACGCACCCCGTGCGTGACACGGGTCCTTGACGGCTTGCCGCCGCGCCACGCGTTTCTATCGAAGGTGGTGCGTGAATGACCGGTTCACAATCTGGTCCTCG
>DATCFX010000189.1:0-8109 GCA_036509275.1 Pirellulales bacterium
CGGGCGCCGCTCGCCTGTGGCTCGATGGCCGTTGGCAGCAAGTCGAGGTGATCGGCTTCGAGATCACGGACGAGCCTGTCGGCGACGTCCACGGCATGCAGGTTAACGATTGGTCTTACGAAGGCTGCCAGGCGCTTCGACGCGGGGACGGCGCGGCAGCCGCCAGTTTGTTCCAGAAGAGCATCGATTTCGAAGGTGAATCGCCCGATCTGCTGAATAACTTGGCCCTCGCGTACCTCCAGCAAGGCCGGACCGGCGAAGCGCTCCAACTCGCGCGGCAGATCCATGAGCGTTGGCCCGATTACTTCTTCGGACGAATCGCCATGGCCAACATGGCCACCGCGGCGGGCGACTACGAGTCGGCTGACAGCTACCTGGCGCCGCTCCGCCAGCGGCGAAAGCTACACACGACCGAATTCACGTCACTCGCCTCGGCCAATGTTCGACTGCTGCTTGCCAGCCGGAACGTGAGCGCGGCTCGAACCTGGCTCGCGATGTGGCGGCAAATCGACCCAGAGCACCCCGAGTTGGAACGGCTTGAACTCAAGTGTAGCAGCCCGGGTGCGTTTAGGGCGCTAAAGCGTCTGCTCCCCACGCGCCGACGATGATCGGCGCCGGCAACGGCGCCCCCGGGATTCGCCGCGGCACCGCTGCCGATTTGTTGGCCTGGACCGCGCGAGTCGTTTAGAATATCGGTCCGCTCGCAATTCGCTCCCCACGCCCCGCCCGCCTCGGAGTTGGCTCCCATGCGCACCGATCGCCGCCAGTTTGTCAAAACCGCATTGGCGGCCGCGGTCACCTGCCGGCTGACGGACGCACGCCGAGCCAGCGCCGATTCGTTGGCGTCGTCCAACGACATGATTCAGCAAGCGCGGCAAGTGGCGCTGTCGATCTTGAGGCCCAGCGATCGCGAGATTGCCCGCGGACTCGAGCTGCACGGGCAGTCGCTGGTGATCGATAGTTATGGCTTCGCGCCGCGTGCCGCAATCGATGGCCAGGCCTATCAGCAGGCGGCGCTGGGCGGTGCGAGCGACGGCGAGCTGGTCGACCTGCGCGAAGATATGTCGATGACGCGCTACGCGACCGACGAACTGGAGCGGCGCGAGTTTTTCGAGGCGTTTCGCGCTTCCGGCGTGACTTGCATTTTTCAAAACGCGGGCGAAGAGGGAAACGACCCGCTACGATTGCTCAAACGGCTGTCGCGTTTCACCTTCGCCACCGACGTGCTCGGCCCACAGTGTTCCAAGGCCATCGATCCGGAGCAGGTGGTCGCGGCCAAGCGGGCCGACCGGCTGTGCCTGGCGTTTACGACCAACGGCGTGCCCCTGCGGCAGCAGTGGGAAAACACGCGAGATGAACTGCGCGACGTGCGGCTGTTTCATCAACTCGGGGTGCAGATGATGCACCTGACCTACAATCGCGGCAATCCGCTGGGGGATGGCTGCGGCGAAGCCAACGATGGCGGCGTGAGCGATTTCGGACGCGTGGCGATCAAAGAACTGAACCGGCAGGGCGTGATTGTGGACGTGGCTCACAGCGGCTGGCGCACCAGCCTCGAAGCGGCCAAGGCCTCGTCCAAGCCCATCGTGGCCAGCCATACGGCCTGCGCGGCGCTGCACAAGCACTATCGCGGCAAGCCCGACGACACGATTCAGGCCATTTGCGATACCGGCGGCTTGATCGGCATTTGCTGCATTCCAAAGTTCCTGGGCGCGGCCGGCGACATTCGCGCCTTTCTGGACCATTTGGACTACGCGATCAAAAAGTTCGGGGCCGACCACGTGGCGATCGGCACCGACGTTGCCTACCAATCGCGCAACGGCAAGGCCGAGCGCGCAAAAGTCGGCAAACGCCCCGACGGGCGGTCGGCACTTGCCGTCAGCGGCCCGCGGTGGGGGCATCTCTGGCCGGACTTCAAATTCCGGCCGGCCGACGATGCCGTGCAAAGCCTGGCATGGACCAATTGGCCGGTCTTCACCATCGGCCTGGTGCAGCGCGGCCACACTGACGAAACCATCCACAAAGTGCTCGGCGAAAACATGCTCCGCGTATGGCGGGCCAATCAACAGGCAACGTGAATCTACAAATGGAATCTGCGTCATATACATATACATGCGTCATCACTACGGCCGCCGCATTGCTGTTGGCCGGATCGCTCGCGGCGGTACCGCCCGAGCCGGACGACGAAGCAAAATTCGGCGAGATCACCGAGCGGCACGTGATGATCCCCATGCGCGACGGCCAGCGGCTGTCGGCTTACTTGTATCTGCCGCCGGGCAACGGGCCCTGGCCCGTGCTGTACCAGCAGCGCTATGCCGACGTGCGCAGCCGCGCGACGCGCGAGTCGCTGGCGCGGCTGGCCGGTCAGGGCTACGTCGTCGCGATGGAAAACTTTCGCGGCACGCATCAATCCGAAGGCACGTGGGTCGGGTATCGCGCCTTGGGTTGGGGTCAACTGCAAGACGGCTACGACACCGTCGAGTGGCTGGCCAGTCAGCCGTGGTCGACGGGCAAGATCGGCACCTTCGGCGGTTCGCAGGCCGGCTACGCCCAGAACTTTCTGGCCGTGACCCAGCCGCCGCATCTGGTTTGCCAATACATGACCGATACGGGCTTGAGCCTGTTTCACGAAGGCTACCGCATCGGCGGCACGACGCGGACCGCGCGTTTCTTGCGCGCAGCCAGTTTGTGCCGCAACCCGGACGATCAGCGGCTGCTGATGGAAGAATGGTTCGCGCATCCGTGTTACGACGACTATTGGGCCGACGAGGACTGCTCCCGGCACTTCGACAAGATGAATGTGCCCTGCTTCACCATCGGCAGTTGGTTTGACTTCATGTGCGTCGGGTCGGTGCAGAGTTTTATCGGCCGGCAGCATCAGGGCGGGCCGAATTCGCGCGGCCACCAGCAATTGCTGCTCGGCCCTTGGCTGCACGGATCGCACAAGCAAACGAACCGGGTCGGCGAATTGACCTATCCGCCGAGCGCCAGCTTTGCCCAAGAATCGCACATGATCCGCTGGTTCGATCACTACCTGAAAGGCCGCGTCAACGGCGTCGAGCACGATCCCACCGTGCGTTACTACGTGATGGGCGCACTGGGCGAAGCCGGCGCCCCGGGCAACGTATGGCGCAAAGCGGGTGATTGGCCCATCCCGGCCACCGCGACAGCCTACTATCTCCAGCCGCACGAAAAGCTCTCGACCCGCGAGCCTGGCGCAGCGGATGGCGACACGGAGTTTCTCAGCGACCCAGCGCATCCGGCCGAAATTCCCGGCATCTCCTTCCCCGGCGCGCGCGACGCCCGGGCGTATGAGGCTCAGCCGCAGGTCCGCACCTTTACCACCGAGCCGCTGGAGCAGCCGCTCGAGTGTACCGGCCTGATGCGGGCGGACTTGGCCGTTTCGTCCACGGCCCGGGACACGGACTTCATCGTGCGCGTCTGCGACGTCTATCCCGACGGCCGCTCGATCCTGTTGATGGACTCGATTCGGCGCGCCCGCTACCGCGAAGGCTTCGATCGCGAAGTGTTTTTGACGCCCGGCATCGTGGCGCGCGTTGCGTTTGACATCGGCTGGACCAGCCAGATTTTCAACCGCGGACACCGCATCCGCATTACTGTGGCCAGCACCGGTGCACCGTTTTACGAACCCGGCTCGAACACGGACCAGCCGGCAACGCTGGCCCCTCCCCAGCGGACCGAAGTCGCCACCAATCGCGTGTACCACAACCGCAATCACGCCTCGCGGATCCTCGTCCCCGTCGTTCCTTAGCTTGGATCGAACGAAAAATAACTTCTCCGCAACCCCTCTCCCCTTATGGGAGAGGGCAGGGTGAGGGGCCGGGAAAAACTTCTCCGCAAACCCCTCGCCCTTTGCGGGAGGAGGGGAAGGGTGAGGGGTCGAAAAGAACCGAAGTTATTTCTTGTTCGATCCTTAGCGATTGCCCTGGTATGTCCCCACAGGGTGATGCATGAAAACTGGCGGCCAACGCACGGCCAGCCAACGGTGGACAGCCCGCATCCCACGCTTTAGGATCCATCGCCAAGCTGAGGCCCTGCGCTGCCCGCGGGAAGCAGCCCTCGAGCAACATCGATCAAAGTCTGAAATCAAGTCTGGACATTGGATCTTCCACGGACCGGCGGTCGGATGGCCGCCAGCAACTGATATTCCTTCCTCCTCCTGAGGTGTGATTCCCATGAAACGATGCGCGGTACTCCTTGCGGCGGTGTTGTGGGTGGCAGGGTCGGTCGTGTCGGCGCGCGGCGACGAAGCGCTGCTCAACGCGATTCCGGACGACGCCTTGGGGCTGATTGTCGTGAATCACCTGGACGACACGACGAAGAAAATCGAAGCCGTCGGCGCGAAGCTCAACGTGTCGCTACCGAGCTTGTTGCCCACGCTGAAAGCCATCACCGGCGTGAGCGCAGGCGTCGACGAGAACGGCACCGTGGCCGCCGTGGTCATGCCGCAGGAAGATGTCGCGACGCCCCCGACGATCGTGATCTTTGTGCCGGTCACGGACTATGCCCAGCTCGCCGCTGGGTTGCTGCCCGAAGACCCGCAGGCCGAAATCATCTCGGGCCGCGTGGCGGGCCAACCCATGATCGTCACGCAGAAAGGCGGCTTCGCCGTTTTCGCCCGGCCAATGGACGAGGACGTGCTGAAACGCGTCAAGGCGGCGACGCGGGGCATCGCGTCTGACGTGCAGCCGGTGGGCGACTGGTTGCGGCAAAACGATCTCGTCGTGCTGGCGTTATCCAAAGGCGTGCGCCAGGCGGTCAATGTCATGCACAAGGGTATTGCCAATGCCCAAGAGAATTTTCCCGCCGACCAGCAGGCTCTCAAACCGGCGCTGGCCTTGTTCGAGCTGCTCAATCGCAGCGGCGACACGATCAAGGACGAGTTAACGCACGTCGGCCTGGGCGTGCGGATCGATCGCGAGCAGGACTTACTCGTCAGTGGCCAGGTAGCATTCAAGTCGGGCGGCACGTTCTCCAAAGCCGTCACGGATGCCAAGTGGCCGCAGGTCCCGGGCCTCGACAACCTACCCAGCGACGATTACTTCCTGGCCCTGAGCATGGTGCTACCTTCAAGCTGGTCGCAGGGGCTGATGCAAGCCAGCATGGCGATGGCCAAGTTGGGAGCCAATTCGCCCGCGGGCGCGCTCTCGAAAGAACAGATCGAGAAGTTATTCAAGCTGAGTGGGAAGTCGATGCAGGGCGTCGAAGGCACGGCAATGACCATGTCCGCGCCAAAGGGTGACGACGCGAGCTTGCTCACGTCGGCCCGCGCAGTCATGTACGTCGACGACGCACAGAAGTACCTGCAGCGCTACCGAGAGACCATGCAGGCGCTGGCCGATCTGGGAGCCGAAAACCCCGACGCGCCGCTGCCGACGTATGAGATTGCCGAGATCCAAGTGGCCGGCGAACGGGGCTTCCAGGTGCAGATGGACATGGCGATCGCTTTCAAGCGCCAGAACCTGAACAACCCTGTTGTTGAAAAGATCATCGAAGCGGTCTACGGCCCTGAAGGCAAGATGACCGTTTGCCTGGCGGCGGCCAATGAGCACACCATCGCCACGAGTTACGACGACAAGGACTCGCTCGAGGACTTGATCCAGGCCATCAAGAAGCGGGAGCCGGGATTGGGTCAGAACGAGGAAATCGTCAACAGCAACAAGCTGTTGCCCGCCGCGGCGGCTTGGAAGATGTACATCAGTCCGGCCGGGACCATTGAATTGGCCAAGTGGGTGCTAGGCAAAATTGGTAACCAGCAAACGACGTTACCGGCTTTCCCCGACACGCCGCCGCTGGCCGCAGGCGTCAACTTCACGCCCACCGGCGCCGAAGCACGATTAGCATTGCCGAGCGACCTGATCGACGCGATCGGTGCCTACGTGACCAAGGTTCGGCAAATGCAAGCGCAGTAACGGCTCGCGTTTTTCCGTTAGTTTTTTTCAGCTGAAAACGGGATCGTCCTCGGCGAGCGCAGCGAAGCGAACCCTTCTCCCTCCGGGAGAAGGTGGCCGAAGGCCGGATGAGGGCCGCGCGACGCTGGAGCCTATATTAAAATGTATTAACAAGGTGCCAGGAACCGAACGCACAATCGGTGCCTGGCACCTTTGTCAGCTCGAAAACTAGCTGCGTCCCCGTTTCGACACTCGAAAACTAGCTGCGTCCCCGTTTCGACACTTATGTTGAACAGCACCTCAGCCGATTCGGTGGCCCATTTAAATGGAATGACACGATGATGTATCGCCAGCGAGGAATTTCGGAAGGCCGAATTTCGCCAACGCAGTACGATTTGAATTTTTACTCGCATGAATTGCGAGAGTCTGTCAGATATCGACGGCTGGGCTATAACACTGGCGGCGGAGACGATTGGGACCTTTGGAACAATGCACATACAGCAACACTCGAAGACTATGGTCTGATTGAGATGGTGAATGGACAATACATCTTGTTTCATCCCGACGCCGCAACATACCTACCGCCAAAATAGGACGTACTTATGTCGAGTGCGAGTACATCAGCTAGGGAAACATTTCTTCGGACGATTGCCGAGCACGATGGGGAATGGGGCTGGTACGCCTTCGAGTGCGGCTTTCCGCCGGGAACGTTTTCTGACGTGCCTCCAACCACACGGGCGATGGACATTCTCCGGCAGCTAGAGGTCGAGGGATTGGTTACAACAAAGGCGGCCCAGCCCCAGCCCTGCTATTGCTTGACAACAAACGGACGAGCGATGTTGGCCAAGCTAAGGGAAGAAAAGGCATAGCGGCTTATCGATCTTGAATGGGCCGCGTGCGCGTGTTCCGTTGTGGAATTACCTGGCCTGGTGTCCCGCTCCGGTGGATCTTGCGTGAACATTTGTACGGAGTGCGTGACCGGAGATCGGTGTGATTAACGAGAATGGGCCGGCGCGCAAGGGCGCGCTCACGGGCGGAAATGGCGTCGGGCGACTACCTTAGCCACCCACGTAATAGGTCTTGCCACATTAACTCACTTTAGGTCGGAACATGGTTTTCAAGACTACACGGAAGTTGCGAAGGCAAGTCGCCAAGGTCCGCCAAAAGAAACGTCGGGATCGCAAATTACGACTTAGGATCGCGGATTAAATAACTTCCCCAGGGCCGTACAATTCCTTGTTGGGGCGTGACAAGGAGGTGGACCATGTTGATCGAACCCTATTCGCCTGCGACCGAGCAGCGGATGAAGACGCTGTATCAGTCCTTGAACGAGCGGGACCGTCGCCGCTACGCAGCCGTCGAAGCCGACAAGCTGGGTTACGGAGGTCAGGCGTACATCTCGCAGTTGCTGGGCTGCGATCACAAGACTCTGCAACGAGGCCTGGACGAACTTGACGACCCGCCGAATCTGCCGCCGGGACGCATTCGTAAAAAAGGGGGGGCGTAAGTGCTGTCTTGTTAGCACGCCCGACTTGCTGCAGGCGTTTTCCGTCGTGGTTGACATGCGGACGGCGGGCGACCCGATGCAGGATGGCGTGCGGTGGACCAATCTGACGCGTGGCGAGATCGCCGACGGCTTGGCGGACGAAGGCTATCCCGTGAGCGTGACCGTCGTCGATCAGTTGCTGGAAGAGGCGCACATGGGTCGGCGGCAGCCGCAGAAAATCAAGACGATGGTGCACGATCCCGACCGCGACGAGCAGTTCCGGCACATCGCCGAATTGAAAGAGGAATATCTGGCGGCCGGACTGCCGGTGCTGTCGATGGATACGAAAAAGCGGGAAATGCTCGGTGATTACGCGCGACCGGGCCACGTGCTGAGCGATGCCCGGCTGCGCGGCTGGGATCATGATTTTCCCACGCACAGCGCTGGCGTGGTCATTCCGCATGGGCTGTTCGACGTGGCGCTCAACGAGGGCTATCTGCATTTGGGCGACAGTCATGACACGAGCGAGTTCGCCGCCGACGCGCTGCTCGACTACTGGTTCCACTACGGCCGCCATCGTTATCCCCAGGCCGCAGAGATGCTGCTGCTGTGTGACGGCGGCGGGAGCAACAGCGCGCGGCGGTTGGTGTTCAAGGAGCAACTCGAGCGCGTGGCCGACCGGATCGACATCAGCATTCGCGTCGCCCACTA
>DATCFX010000190.1:0-1654 GCA_036509275.1 Pirellulales bacterium
GAATAGAAGTTCACTGCGTCGGAATTTTCTTCAGGAAAGTCCGATCTATTCAAAACCCGTCCGGAATCCCGGTTCCGCCCGCCAATTTGCTGATCCGCCACCGGTCCTTTGCCGCGTATTCGAACTCGATCTCGTAGTCGAAATTCGAATCCGCAGTCAGCAGGAACAAGCCCTCGTCTTTGCCCAGCGCGGCCAGCAGCTCCCGGCCGCGCCGGGAAGCATTGTGGAAAAATTCCTTGTGCTTCGTGACATCTATGATTTCGACGCCGGCGGGATGAACGTAGGACGCTTTCGTTTCCGACACCGAACTCCAGCCGGAAAATCGCAGATAAGCCTTGCGCCAGTCCGGCCGAATTTCCCGCACCAGGGAAATGAAGCCTTTGGCCAGTTCAATGACGATCGGCGTCGCGTCGTCGCTCATCTTCTATCCCCCGCTGAGGTAGACCCGCCCCGGGAGCATTATCGAAGATTCGGCGATGACCGATAATGCATTTGATGCGTAGCGGCGACTTTGCCCGCCCGCCAACAAAAATGGTGCGCCCTAGGGGAGTCGAACCCCTCTTGCAAGAATGAAAATCTTGAGTCCTAACCGATAGACGAAGGGCGCATTGGGGGCGGCTATAAAGCCCGAAAAGCCGCTTTGCAACCCTGCCCTTTTGGCCGCCCTCTGCGCCTCAGCCGGCCGCCGGCGCGGCGTCTTCCAGTTGCAGCTGCACCCGTTTGTTGCCGTTCCACTCGTCGGCCCGCAGCCGCCCGGCGGCGTGGATGCGCTTGCCGCGGGCCGCCAGCAGCGCCTTGCCCAGCGGCAGGTCGGCAATCCGGAAAGCGATGGCGTCCAGCCGCGCCCCGTCGCCGCCGGCCAAACGCAGCCGGACGTGATCCTTACCCACGACGTCGGCGAAGACCACCGAGACGTCGGGCAGTACGATCACCGGCTCGGCGTTGCCGGCGCCATAGGGTCCGGCCTGCGCAAGTTCCTCGACGAAGGCCAGCGTCGCGCCGGACGGCGACACGGCGGCGTCGAGTTCCAGCTCACCCATCGCCGCCAGCGCCGCGCCGCTGTCGGAAAACTGTTCGGCGAGGAAGGCGCGGAAGCCTTCGACCTGTTCGGGTTTGAGGCCGAAACCCGCCGCCATGGCGTGGCCGCCGCCGGTCTCGATCAATTTCGCGTCGCGCGCGCTACGCACCAACAGGCCGATGTCGATGCCAGGCACCGAACGCGCCGAGCCGCGGCCGTAACCGCCCTCGAAGCCCGCCACGAAGGCCGGCTTGCCGAAGCGGTCCTTCAGCCGCCCGGCCACGATGCCGACCACGCCGGCATGCCAGCCTTCGTTGCTGGTGAGCAGGAACGGCGCGTTGGCCTGCAGCTCGGCCATGGCAATGGCTTCGTCGAGGATCAGCTTCTCGAGCACTTGCCGTTCGCGATTGTGCGTGTCGAGCGCCAGCGCCAGTTCGTGCGCGGTCGCGATGTCTCTCGCGGTGAGCAGCTCCACGCCCAGGCTGCTGCGTCCGACGCGGCCGCCGGCATTGATGCGCGGACCGAAGATGAAGCCGAGACTGTAGGGCGTGAACGGCAGTTTCGCTTCGGCGACGGCGGCGAGCGCAGCCAGGCCGGGCCGCTCCAGCTTCGCGAAGCGCGCCAGCCCGGCCCGCA
>DATCFX010000191.1:0-1046 GCA_036509275.1 Pirellulales bacterium
CACCAGAATTTTGCCGACGAGGTTCATACGCTCTTCTCTCTTGTGGCCGATCGCGGCGCTAAGATGCCCGTGTCCCTAAGAGGCCCCGTGTCCCTAAGATGTCCAGTGGTCCCTTGGCCGATTGGTCTGGGCGGCCAGCCGGTCGCCGCCGGCTAGAGCCGGTTCGGCAAACCACGATTGAACCCAAACGACGGTTATGACTAGAGATAGCCCGAACGGAATTGGTTCGCTCAGTATAACTTCGCCGTTTTGCGAGCGTCAATAAAAACAGTTCAAAATTGGCAATTTAGGGAGTTGAGGTCAATAGCCGCCGGGATTTGCACCATCTGATTCACTCGCACTTAAACCGTTTATCCATCAATCACTTACGGCTTCGCCTCCGTCCTGCGGCAGCGAAAGCGATCCGTCAACCCGACACTTGCCAGAACGCCACACACGACCACGCAAGCCCCGGCCGGCAGATCCCCATACATCATATACGGGCTCCGGCGCCCATCGAGCCGGACGTCGGCGATAATCACATCGTTCTGGCCGCGTTTGCTCTGCTGAAGAACGCGGCCGACGGAGTCGATCGACGCCGAAAAGCCGGTGTTGGCGGCAATCACAAACGGCTTGCGGCATTCGACGGCGCGAAACACGTCGCAGGCCACGTGCATGTCCAACTCGCTGGAGCCGCGGAACCAGCCGTCGTTGGTCAGATTCACGAGCACGTCGGGCTCTTCGCCCCGAGCGCCCAGCGCGACAACCTGGCGGCGAATCACATGCGCCAGTGCGCTCTCGTAGCAAATGCTGGCCGCCAGCCGATACCCGGCCACGCTAAACGCGGTGGTCCGCGTGCCCCACTCAATGCCCGAGCCCAACGGCGTCAGCCGATATAGCACCGGAAACCGTTTGGCCAGCGGGACATATTCGCCGAAGGGCACGGGATGCGACTTGTCGTAGCGCGGGCCGAAGCGGCCGTCGGCTTCGACCAGCAGCGCCGAATTGTACCGCTCGTAGCCGGCGCTGGTGTAATCGATCGCTTCGACGCCCAACAGCATCGGCTT
>DATCFX010000192.1:0-1142 GCA_036509275.1 Pirellulales bacterium
CAGCGCCTGCGATTCGTCGGCCACGGCCAGAGAAAGGTCGAAGCCGTCGCCGCTGCGGGCTTCTTCAAGCCGCAGCACGGGCGCAAGCGTTTGCCGCGCCAGATGCAGGCGCGCCAGCCAGGTCTGGATGCTGCCCGGCCAAGCGGCCTCGCCAGGGCCGTCGAATCGGCCGCGGCCGGTGGCGAAGAACAACTGGGAGATCTTGCCGTCCAGGGCCTTGGGGTTCGCCTCGGCGGCAGCGAAGACAGCGCGGTCCAGCAACAGCGAGAGCAGCAGCAGAGCTTGATGCCCCGAGGTCAGCGCGCTGGTCTTGCGACCCTGCCGTCGACGCACCAGATCCGCCGGTATGCCGGTGGCCGTGCGGTGCACGATGTCGCGAACCGTGGCGTCGAGTTCGGCCGGCAACCAACGCAAAGCCACCGTGTGGAGTCCCAGCCGCATCAGCTCGGGCACCACCGCGCCTTTGGCCAGCAGGTGCAAGGCCAGCAGGCGCAGATGCCACAGTGCTGCCAGCTCGGCTGGCAAGTCGTCCACCTGCGATGGCGCAACACTCGCCAGCCGATCGAGCAAGGCCGGCAGGGTGGCGATGGTTTCACCGCCAGCGTCGATGCCGGCCACGGCCACTACAGCGCTGTCGTCCACGGTCAGCCGCAGCCGGCCCGTTGGCAACGGGGCCACGCTCTCTACGGCGACGACTTCCATCGACTTCGCAGCATGGCGCGCGACGCGAGACATCTGCTGCTGGGCCAGTTCCCGAAAGTCGCCGCTGCGATGGAACACAGGGTTGGCCGGCAGCACCCGCCACAGCGTCTGGCGCAGATCGGTGATGGTGGTCAGGTCTGGCTTCGACAGCGCGCTGGTCTCTGCACCGTTTGCACCGGAGCCACCGGCGTCCGGTTCGGACAGCGCCGCGTCATTGCCGAACAGCGCCCGCGCGGCGGTAGGGACTGCCGTCTCCTTGGCGTCGTCAAGCTGCACGCCGCGCTGTTTGAGCAGCGCAGGCAAGTCGATGCCGCGCAGGCTGAACACCAGGAACGGGTCGGCGTCGATCTGCTGGCTGAGCAGGTAGATCACGGCAGCCAGGTGCTTGCACGGCACGGCCCAATCGGGGCACGAGCAATGCATCTTGAGATCGCTCCAGC